>CAZDNQ010000176.1:0-8652 GCA_964506605.1 uncultured Victivallis sp.
AGGAACAGGACAAGCTGAGACGGATGCTCTGCGATCTTGAAAAATGGTTCGAGGAGGTCGAAGCCGACCGCCGGCAATGCGCCGACGCAGTATTCAAATAAGCAATGTAGGACAGGCGTCCCGCCTGTCAAGAAAAAGACAGGCCAGAGGTTTACCCGCCGCAGGCGGCGCCAGAGGCGACCAGGGTCTGTCCTACACTCATAAGGACAAAAACAGAAGAAGGAATATGAGCAAAAGACCAAATATCCTGATGATCTGTTCGGACCAGCATACGGCCCGTGTTACCGGGGCATATGGTGATAAGATCGTAGAGACTCCAAACCTCGATGCCCTTGCCGCGGAAGGATGCAGATTCGACTCCTTCTACTGCAACAATCCCATCTGTGTGCCTTCGAGAATGAGCTTTATGTCCGGGAGATACACCTTCAAGTGCGAATGCATAAGCAACCAGAGCGTCCTCGACAGCAGATACCCAACGCTCGCACATATTGCGGTCCGGGGAGGATATCACGCTATACTCTCAGGAAAAATGCACTTCAACGGTCCTGACCAGCGTCACGGTTTTTTGGAACGGATATTCGGCGAGATGTCGACGCAGGCTTTATACAACGGCGCCAACCGTGGGACAAAAGGAATCCCCAACCTGGGCAACTGTTCGAGGCCAGACCCTCTTTTCCATGTCGGAAAAGGGAAGAATCCGGTTGTCAATTATGATGATGCCATAACAAAGAAGACCGTCTCATGGCTGAAGAAATATGCGAAGACCAGGGAAGCTCCTCCATTTTTCATGATGACAGGATTCCTTCTTCCTCACTGTCCATATATCGCCCCTCCGAAGCTTTTCAGGAAATATGAGGCAAAGGTAAAGGCGGCAAAGCTTCCGCGCACTGATCTTGAAGCACTGCATCCACACCACAAGGACTACAGGAAATACATCCTGCTTGACAGGGTTCCAGAAGGTAATTTTGACAAGGCTGCGATAGCATATTATGCGATGGTCGACCAGATGGATCAGAACATCGGCAAGATCATAGATGCTCTCAAGAAGAACGGACTCTGGCGAAACACCATCGTCATGTATTTCTCCGACCATGGCGAAATGCTCAACTACCATGGACGCTGGCACAAGGAATGTTTCTACGAGGATTCAGTACGAGTTCCGATGATTGTCCGCCATCCTTCCATGAAGATATCAAAGACCTCATCGGTGAACCATTCGCTGGTGGACCTGATGCCAACTCTTTGTGAGCTGACCGGAGTAAAGCCTCCGCCTGGAATCGACGGCTTCTCATTCCTCCCCTCTCTAAAAGGTGCAAAACCTGATCTGGCCGCCAAATCTGAAACCTACACCTTCTGGGCGACGCATAAGCCCGGACTGAGCTCAAACCGCATGGTCAGGAAAGGCCCTTGGAAGCTCTGTTATTATGGCACATACGACTCATACCAGCTCTTCAATCTTGAGGAAGATCCGGAAGAGATGAACGATCTTGCGAAATCCGCAAAATACAGATCCGTGCTCAGGAAACTGTCCAAGCTGATCTTCTCCGACGGCTGGTCTGCGAACATCGCAAAGGAGATTAATGCGCGACTGAGTTCGTTCGGTCATCCCGAGAACATGAAGGCTTTCCGCGACACGCTGCACGACGGTGCACTGAAAAATAATCCACTTCCGCTGGATTCTCCGGATTACTGGAAGGAGAGCGAAAAACTTATTGCCGAAGTGGAATAACGCGCTCCCCTATACTTGCCGAAAACAATGGTTATATTATGGCCCCATTTAAGTAGGACGGTTTTTAATGTCCTGACTTGTACTGAGCTTGTCGAAGGGAAACCGTCAACTGTTTTAAAACAATCGTCGGGTTAAAACCTGACATACTTGAAAGGACATATGACTTCCCGAGAACGATTTCATACTGCGATGAACCATAAAACTCCCGACAGGATCCCTTTTGACATCGGAGGCACATGCCTTACCGGGATGCGGCCTGAATGCCAGGAGGCCCTTATGGATTTCCTCGGACTCAAGCCGCTGGGGAAGACCGGTTCCGGAGTCGATGAGAGCATTCTCAAGTGGGCGCGGACTGATTTCCGCTTCGTGGGCAATGTTGCTGATCTTCCAAGCCCGCACACTAGGAAAATATCTCCGACCTCAAATGTCAACTGCTGGGGAATCAAATATGATTGCATAGACGGCGAATGGCAGATAGCTGAGTACCCCCTGAAGGATGCGACAATTGATGACTTGAAAAACTACAAATGGCCGGAACCGGTCGTTGACGAGAAAACTCTCGCCTACTGGACCGAGAAGGCGAAGATCCTGAAGAAGCAGGGAGAACATGTTGTTGTCGCCTCGCATCCGGTATATGGCATACTTGAGCTCGGATGCTGGATGTGCGGGTATGACGATTTCCTCCTCAAGTTCGCGCTAGATCCCGATTTCGTAAAACTGTTCTTCGAAAAATTCTTCGTGATCCAGACAAGGGTCAATGAACAGTATTTCAAGGCGCTCGGTCCATACATCGATCTGACTATCAGCGGAGATGATTTCGGTTCGCAGGGAGGGCCGCTGATATCTCCGGAGATGTTCGAGGAGTTCATCTCCCCATATTTCTCCGAAAGAATAAAGCAGGTGAAGAAGATTGCCGGATGCTACTACTGGCATCACAGCTGCGGTTCGATCTTCGGGCTTCTCGACAAGATCATCGATTGCGGCGTAGACATACTCAATCCAATCCAGACATCTGCTTTCCAGATGGAACCTGAACGCCTGAAGAAGGCATATGGCGACAGGATCGTCTTCTGGGGCGCGGTGGACGTACAGCAGTTCCTGCCAATGGCAAAGCCGGAAGAGGTTCCCGCAAGGATAAAAGAACTAATCGAAGTCCTTGGCAAGGACGGCGGATATGTGATGGCACCGGCGCACGAGATCCAGAAGGATATTCCACCGGAGAACATAGTCGCCTGGGTGGAGACGGTAAAGAAAGTAGGACGGGTTTGAACCCGTCAACTGGATTAAAATAAACGTCGGGTTGAAACCCGACATACTGAAAGGCAAATATGCGCATTCACATGGTCCCGAATTCCCACATTGATCCCGTTTGGCTGTGGGACAAGTATGAAGGTATTGACGAGGTGCTGAACACTTTCCGCTCAGCGTGCAACCGACTGGACGAATTTCCGGATCTGACTTTCTCCGCAAGCTCCCTGCAGTTCTACGAGTGGGTGATGAAGCACGACAGAAAACTTTTCAACCGCATAAGGAAGTTCATTGATTCCGGACGATGGGAGGTCTGCGGCGGATGGTGGGTGGAACCTGATACGAACCTCCCCTTGGAATCAAGCTTCCTCAAGCATTCCGAGCTTTCTGCGGATTTCGCAAAAAAGCATCTCGGCGTGAAGATCGTGACGGCATATGTTCCCGACACCTTCGGCCATCCTGCGACGCTTCCGAAGATTCTCGCACAGACAGGATTCAAATATTTCATCTTCTGCAGGCCCGGACTCCAGGAGAAGCCGGATCTGCCGGCGAATCTGTTCCGATGGGAATACCAGGGCCATAGCGTGCTCGCATACCGTCTCAAGCACCATTACGGGCAATGGGGCTGGGTTCCAACTGAGAAAATCACCACGATGCTCGAAGATGAGGAATTCAGGAACCAGCCCACGAACTGCTACCTGTTCGGAGTCGGCGACCATGGAGGAGGTCCTGCAATAGAGGAAATAAGCTTCTATAACAAATACATGGAAAACCGTCCAAAGGGTGACATTGGATATTCCACCTGTGAAAAATTTTTCAGCGAAGCGGAAAAATTTATAAAGAGCATCCCAAAATATTCGGGAGATCTGCATTTCCACGCTATCGGCTGCTATTCGGTGATGAGGGACGTGAAGAACGCGATGCGCAGCAGCGAAAATTCCCTTGCATATGCATCACGTGCGCTGGAAATGAACGGGAAAAAGGATGACTGCCTGGATGATGCCTGGAAGACGACTCTCTTCAACCAGTTCCATGACATCCTTCCAGGATCATGCGCGCCTGCGGCCGCTGAAAACGCCAGAGGCGAACTTGAAGGCGTGGACAGCTTCTGCAAGGATACGGCATACCACGCGCTCAAGACAATCTCCCTAAGGAGAAAACCTGAGGTCAGGGAGGGCGAGTTCAGGATATTCAATACGCTCCCCTTTGAAGTTACAGCCCCCCTCTCCGTCGAGTCGATGGTGTATTTCCGAGAGAAGGCGGCATTCAAGGATGAAAATGGCTCATTGATGGATATCCAGGAGGTCCTGCCAAGCGTACGCTGCGCAAACCGCAGGTGGGAGTTCATCGGCACACTGCCTGCAAAAGGTTTCAAGTCATACCATTTCGACAATGGAACACTTGTTGAAAGGCCGAAGTCTGAATCCGCCCATTTCATCACTGCTGGAAAATCCGATATCGAGAAATTCGACAGGCTTGTGAAATCCCCGGTGAAATTCCTCGTCCTTGACGACAAGTCCGACACCTGGGGACATGGAATCAGCAAGTATGATTCGGTCGAAGGTGAATTCAAGCTTGAATCCTCATCTGCCATGTCCGGTCCCGTCTCACAGAAAATCCTCCGGAAATTCTCATATGGCAAATCAAGCCTTGAAGTAATCTATTCGACGTATTCGGGACTTGCCGGAGTTTATGCCGACATCAAGGTGAAATGGAACGAGCACAGGAAGATCCTGAAGATGGAAATATCTCCTGAAGGGGCAAGTTCCAAAACTTTGACCATGCAATGCGCCGCCGGTTCTGCAGAACGCAATGCAGATGGCAATGAGCTGCCCATGCACCATTGGCTGTGGCTACCTTCGGCGGACAAAGGGATGGCGGTCATCCAGAAAGGCGCGTTCGCATGCGACTGCCTGAACGGACGGCTCCGCCTGACGCTCGTACGTTCGAGCGTATACGCCTTCCATGATCCGGCAAAGCTTAATCCCATGGATCCCCAGCTGGACACTGATACGGGACACCATTTCTTCAAACTGCTCATCCTCCCTTGCCAGAAACTGGACGAAGGCTACCTTAACAGGCAGTCGGAAATCTTGAACGAGCCGTTCACGGTGATTCGGGAGTCTTAAGCTAAGACTGAACATCGAACACTCAACTTCGAACTTCCAACTTCGAAGTAATCTGAATTCGATGTTCGACGTTGGATGTTGAATGTTGGAAGTTAAATTATTGAGGATTTTTCATGTCAGATATCAATACATATCTCGGATTGGACATCGGCGGGACGAAGTCGGCGGCGATTATAGGCGATTCGGCGGGGAAACTGGTCGACAGGACCGAATGGCCTTCCAACGCCAAGCTCGGACACGAGCAGATGCTGTCTGCGATAATTGAGAACTCCCAGAAGATGATCACGAAATATCCTGAAATCTCATCGATAGGCGTGTCGATCGGCGGGCCTCTCGATGCAAAGGCAGGTATCATAATGTCACCTCCCAACCTTCCCGGCTGGGACAAGATTCCGCTGAAAAAGATCCTCGAGGACATGTTCTCCCTGCCTGTGCATGTCGACCATGATGCCGGAGCCTGCGCGCTCGCGGAATATTACTGGGGCGCCGCAAAAGGGCTTCATAGCGTGGCATATCTCACCTGCGGCACAGGGTTCGGGATCGGCCTAGTAATAGACGGCGGGATCTACTATGGCGCGCACGGACACAACTGCGAGATCGGGCACGCTCGATTTGCCGATGACGGACCGGTGGCGTTCGGAAAGGCCGGATGCTTCGAATCTTACTGCGCCGGAGGCGCCCTCGGCAGAATTGCAGCATGGAAGTTCCCGTCTGTCTGGCCGAAGGCTCCGACATCTGAGGAAATCGGCAGACTTGCTGAAGCAGGCAGCTATGAAGCTTTACAGGTGGTCGATATCAATGCGCAAGCCGTCGGAAGGGCCTGCGCCCTTATAGCAGACATGCTTTATCCGGACATCATAATCCTGGGAAGCCTGGCCAACCATCTAGGGGAAAAATGGATTGGAAAAGTAAGGAGCGTCTTCCATGAGGAAGTTCTTCCCGACGCCAGCAAGGTCTGCAAGATCTCACCGTCGGTCCTGGGAAAGAAGCTCCAGGACTATTCTGCGATCGCCGCCGCGCACAGGCAGAATTGAATCCTCCTTCGCCAGGGCTACGGCGGACAGGCCGGCGAAACGGAGCATCGGAGACCAGTGACTCTATAGTGTCTTCAATCCTGGTCCGACATCCATAAGTTCCCCGTCTACATTGATGGTGACTGCCGTGCTGCATGGATTGAAAACGCTCAGCTTGTTTGCAGCGATCACCAGACGCCTGCGCGCCTCCTCGTAGTCGAAAAGCTCGATGTTTGTGCAGTACCATACATCCGGCTTCCCAGAGATTGGCTTGAAAATCTTCTCCAGCATGTCCCAGCAGCCGCCACGGTCGAACTCGTAGGAGTGCCCCCAGATGAAGAAGACGCCTGTTGCATGCTGGTTGGAATAGAATTTCTCGAACTTCTCGTTCATCGGGCATGGATCCTTGTGGAACATGTGCCCGTTAGATGCCCAGGCAAGAGGCTCCCTGGCTGGGAAATGCCTCGGATCGTTCTCGCATGTCCTGGAATAGACTATGCCAAGCTGGCGTATCACATCTATCACACGCTGATCATAGCTGCCGTATGGATATGCCATGCCGCGGACAGGATAACCGACAAGATCCTCGAGCGCCTTGCGGTCTCCAAGTACTTCTTCGGCAATCTGGGCCTCACCGAGTTTAGTGAGGTGTGGATGGGTGACAGTATGGACGGCGACCTCATGACCTTCGAAAAGTCCGGCGACCTCCTTTGCTTCAAGATGGACGTCTGACTTGCGCTCCTTGCATGAGAGCTTGGATGAATTCAGATTGAAAGTGCCTTTCATCCCCCACTTGTTGAACGCCTCGACAATCCTGCGGTCGAATATCTGCCCGTCGTCGAAGCTTGTGGTCACGGCAATCCTCTTGCCCTTGGGGAACTGGGTTATCTCAATCCTCGAAGGAGCTTTTCCATCTTTCATTGTTCACTTCCTTTCATGATTATACCTGGCGGAAAAATATACTTTCCATGTTCAAAGGCAAGGCTCCATCCTGCTTTTCCATCACAGGACTACGCCAATCACGAGGAAATGCATTGGCGACTTCCCTGTGTTCAGCAGTGAATGGCTGTGCCCTTTCCGTGTAATGCAGACGTCCCCCGGTCCGACATCCTCGTCTCTTCCATCCACCTTCATCACACCTGATCCGTCTATGATTATATACATCTCCTCATCGTTCTTGTGGAGATGTTCCCCGATGCTGTCTCCAGGCTGCAGGATATTGTCGTGATAGAACTTGATACCTGCCTCCCTCCTCTGGTAGTCCGCAAGCATCTCGGTGCAGAGCAGGACTCCATTTCCGTCATGGCATTTGTCGAACTTCTTCACCTGTGATTCGGATTTTCGTAGAATCATCATCTCCTCCTGGGCTTTTCCTGCGTGTTTGCAGGATTCACTTGAAATTAAATTTGTTCGTATCCTGTAAATCCTGTTATCCTGTCAGGCATGATTGAGGTTCCTCCAGTCGAATATCTGGAAAAGCCCTTTGGCTCGCCTGTGCAGAAGATCCTGGTATGCATCCTGGGCCCTGCGCGGATCAATAAGCGTGGAAAGCCCGTCAATCCTCACTCTCCCATCGGAGAGCCATTTCATAGCCGTCCCAAACCCTGAATGTATGCTGTGCGGCTGGAAATCGGATGAATGGTCCGGGACCTCCCATTCCCAGCCGCTCCTGAGCACGACATACCTGTGGAACACCTCATGAAGGATCTCATGTGCATAGAGATCCGTGTTCCGTCGCCAGGGGACGCCTACTAGAACAACCTCTCCCCTCTTCCTGACTATCCTGCATGCGTCCAGCACCGCCTGTTCGTGCCCTGAGCATTCGACTACGAGGGCTACGTTTCCACAAACTGACTTGTCATCAAGCGGAGTTTTTTCAAACGTCCTAGCACCGCTGGCGCCGCCTACAAGAGCCCTCCTGCCCGCGTCCGGTTCCACAATTATCACATCATATCCTGATATGGCAAATATCTGCGCCGCCAGATATCCCACCGGGCCTGCGCCGGTGACAACTACAATATCGCCAGGCCTTGCATCCGTAGTCATCAATGTCGTCATGGATACGCCGACAAGCCTTGCAATGACAGCCTTCTCCGGTTCAAGTCTGTCTGGAACTTCTACAGCATCTGAGATCCGGCACTGCTGGTAGCTCCTGTGGCTCCCCTTGCAGAAGAAAAGAGAGTCCTTTTCAATGCCCTTCACATCGCTTCCGAACTCCTCGGCCTTGAAGACGGACGCATATCCGGGAGTCGTAGGAAAACTTTTTCCACAATAGCTCCAGGCAAGCTCCGTTCCCGGGCTTATCAGCGAACAGATCGTCCTGCCGCGGATCTCATCAGGCTCCAGCGCCGGAGGCTCTCCGATCTCCAGCAGTTCCTCCACGATCTTTGCAAGCGGGAAATAATTATATTTCAGGACGGGCGCGAACGTGAGCACTTTGATCCCGTTCTCGTTCAGATTATCGGTCAGGCGGTAGTTTTCAAAATCCCAGACAGAGGCAACGTAGCGCAGGATGCCTTGCTGTTCAGCTGCT
>CAZDNQ010000177.1:0-8628 GCA_964506605.1 uncultured Victivallis sp.
CTCCTGTCATCGCAGGTCAAACCCGACTCCGAATCCATGAAGAAGCTCGACAGCGCCTGCAAGCTCGCTGATGAGGTCCTGGGCGGGACAGGCTGCGATCCTTGTGTTATCAAAACGTCACTTGTTATTTTATTCTTTTCCGCAAACGGGAAAAAATATAACGAGGGCTTGTCTGAAATGCTTGGGAAGGCAGGAATAAGTTCTGAGCAGCAGGAGAAGATTGCCGCAATCGTGAAGGCGATAATCGCGGGCGCGGAATCGGATTCGGAAGAGCTAAGGACGGTAAGGAAAATATTAAATCGTCCGTAATTAGGTTTTGTTTGTAGTCAAGCCATTATTGGCTGTTCTTGAGAATTGAAGAACACGCAATAATGCGTTAACTACGAACAAGCTGCACATGACAAGATGCAATATCCCTGTGCCTTTGTGGCTTTGTGAGAGATAATTATTATTGAGCTTACCTGATATGGAACTTCGATGAGACGATCTTCTTTCCAGAGACCACCTGCCTGTACCAGAGGCTTGAATCGTTAAGAGGTACCCAGCGCCTCTCCTCTTTCCTGTAGTGCCAGTCCTTGTCGTTCTGGTAGTAGATCTGGATGCGGTCGCCTTCGAGGATGTTCAGGATCTCGTTGTTGTGGTAGTTCTCCTCGTCGTAGTCGGTCAGGGCGCGCTGTCCCATCTCAGAATAGCATGAGTTGAGCTCCAGCAGCAGGTCGTTGAGCGCAGGATCGATGGGCTTGACCTTGAGTCCGATCCGTTCGGCCTCGCGGAGGGTTATCGGATATTCGTGCGACGGATAGTTGGAGTTGAGGTGCTGGCTGATCTTCTCCGAGACCTTCGCGTCCTTTATATGGTACGAGAGGATTTCCTTGCACAGCTTGATGGACAGCGAACTCGCCCTGTCGATCGCGCCGAACACAAGAGGATGGATCTGCGGGTATAGGGACTTGTAGGGGTTTTCTCCGGCGCCCTGCTTGTATTCATGCCATAGCCTGATGACGCGGGTCAGTTCGTCCTGGCTGACGCTTACCGTCTGGTTGTTCTTGTCGACCGGCGACAGGCTGTGGCATAGTGAGGTGTCGATGGCGGTCAGGTAGGCGAGGGGGCCCATCTGTATCTCGTCGGCGCCGAGGGCGATCATGGTGGCGGCGGACGCGCATTCGAGCGGGAGGATCGCGATGATCTTGCTGAAATGCTTGCGGAGCAGGTTCACGATACGGAGCGAGGCCTCGCCATCGCCGCCGTTGGACTTGAGAAACAGATACAGCTTGTTCCCGGTCTTCATATACTTCATTATCTCATAGAACGCCATGACGTCGTTATGGCATACGGAACCGCCTGGGGAATTCCAGTACGACAGGAATGTGCCGTCGAGGATCTTCTCTATCTTCTGTACGCTTTTCTGTGTCTGCCTGATGAGCACCGGAGGCTTGTTGATCTTGATGTTCTTGCGTGGCATGAGGAGATTCCTTGAGTTGTTGGTTGGCAAATATATTAAATCCTGGAAGAGGGAAGTTCAACCACGGAACACACGGAATACACGGAAGAATCTTAACTACAGAACACATCCTCCTCTGCCAAAGAGCCGGGGTGGATATGAACAGTGGCACGAATCTATCTTTTCCTGAGATTCAGGAGGCGGTAGACTTCCCTGCAAAGCTGGGGGAGGGTGATCTCGCTCTTCTCGAAGATCTCGTCGGAGAACCTTTCGGCCTCCGCGAACGTCGAGTCGGTGCTGTTGAGCCCCGTATAGACGACGATCGGCGGCGAAGTGTGGGGTCTGATCCTCCTTATGAGCTTGATGAGGTCCAGTCCCTGTCCCTTGTGGCCTTCGATGTTCAAGTCGCTCAGGACAAGCTCCACATCTCCTGCCAGGACGAGATTCTCTGCATCGTCGAAGTTGCATGTGACAACGCACGGCTCGTGGAACATATGCGACAGCATATGCTTCAGGACAGTCGCGATGTCCATGTTGTCCTCGAAGATCAGGATCATTTTACCCTTCCCGGTTCCAGATTTGCAGTAGAAAGTCTCAGGAGTGTTGAAGCATAAAGCATGCCACAAGCTTGGTTGGACCGGTGGATTTTGGCTGATTCACGTCAGGACGTCATTTCAACGACCTGGTCACCACGTCGAAGCATAGCAGCCCGCCGCTGATGTATGCCGGAGCGCTGAAAAGTATGGACACCGCCTTTGCGAGCTCCGCATCCTTCTCGCTGATGTCCGGCAGCTTGAGGCCCATGTCCTCCAGCCTGCCCCAGACCGTCAGATATACCTCTATGGCGATTATCGCCACGAAGAAGGGCACGTGGATCAGCCCGATCGTCGGATTCAGCTTCACGCTCCAGTATGCGAGCATCAGGAAGGATAGATATAATCCGCTTGAAAAATCATACAGGATAAGCCAGAGCTTGCTGCGTATGTAGAGCAGGTATCCGAGGTTGGACACAACGAACAGCAGGTATATCGTCGCATAAATTTTCACCCATAATGGCATATAAGCGTTGTCCCTTCCTGTTCGGAATGTATTTTAAGTGTCTTTACGGAATATATAAGTATATGAAGGCAATTCAAAGATAATATCCCCATGCCCGGAGAGAATGAAACTGCAAAGGTAAACGCGATAATCCTGGCGGCAGGCATAGGGACGCGCCTGCGTCCGATCACGAACTTCATACCCAAGCCGTTGATGCCCGTGAACGGTACGCCGCTGCTCGAATCGATAATAATGAAGATGAAGAGCGCAGGGGTTGCGAAGATCGCAGTGAACACGCACCACCTCGCCGGATGCATCGAAAGCTTTGTGAAAAACTCGCCGTTTTCAGATCAGGTGACCCTCTGCCATGAGGAGCAAATCCTCGGCACCGGCGGTCCGCTTGTGAATGCAAAGGCGCTTCTTTCGGAGGCGGACTGCTTTGTCCTGTACAACGGAGACATACTTTCCGACATCGATATCGGCAGGCTCCTGGAGTTCCACAAGGCCTCGGGGAAGATTGCCACTATGGTATTGATCAACGGTCCCGAAAACAGAGTGCTCACATCCCTGGAATCAAAAGGATCCGGAACTGTCATCGACATCCTTGGAAAACTCGGAAAGACATCACAATCCGCACGGCTTCTGACATACGCGGGGATCGCGGTCTTTTCCAGGGAGATATTCAAGTATCTACCGGAACAGCCGGTCAATTATTCGATTATCACAGCCATCCTGGACGCCATAAAGGCGAAGCCCGGTTCTGTAGGTGCATTCCTGCCGGAGAAAATGCTGTGGAACGACATCGGGACTGTCGCCAAATACTTCTCGCTTATTTCATCTCAGGCAAAGCAGAAACCTCAGCCTGGCGCGAAATTTCCGATACGGGTATACCCGCTTGTAGAACAGGGATCGAACAGGAAGTTCTACAGGATCAGCCTTCCTGATGAATCACGGGTGGCCATGGTTTCGTATCCAGGAGATCCGGATTTCGACAGGTTCATCAGGGCAGGGGAATATCTTTTCAGGAACGGACTTGGGACCCCGCAGATCTTCGGACACGACAAGGAGCAGCTGGCGGTTCTGCTGGAGGATCTCGGCGACGACACGGTCCATGCCGTGTTGAAGAAGAAGAACAAGGCTGAAATCTATAAGCAGGTGATCGACTGGCTGGTCGGATTCCAGAAGGGGACCTGCGAGCTGGGGGATGAATGCCGCCGGGAGATTGACAGGGCTTTCGATTATCCTGGGATCCGCTGGGAGACGGAATATTTCACTGAGAATTTCCTCAAGCGCTATCTTGGAGTCCCAGATGCGAAATGCCAGGAGCTTCAATCCCGTTTCGACATCCTCGCGCAGGAATCCCTCAGGCAGCCGCAGGTGCTTGTCCACCGCGATTTCCAGTCGCAGAACATCATGATAAAGGATGACAAGGTCAGGATAGTTGACTACCAGGGGATGAGATACGGGCCCGTCGCCTACGACCTGATGTCGCTGCTGCGGGATGCCTACGTGGATATTCCGTCGGCCCTCAGACGCGAACTCCGGGAATATTACTACATGAAAGCCCAGGAGACTGGTGTCAGGGAACTGGCCTTCACAAAGGAGCAGTTCAAAAAATATGCGGTGATCGCGGGCCTGCAGAGGAACATGCAGGCGCTCGGGGCGTTCACTTTCCTTTCGCTCGTGAAAGGAAAGCAGAAATATCTTGGATACATTCCGCTCGGAGTCCGGAACCTCATTGAAGGCATCGACGAGCTTGAGACCTTGTCAGACAGGCCGATGACACTTCCAGCACTCCTGGAAATCCTCATGAACCACCCCAAGCTGGCAAGATGAACCCAAGGGTTCTTTTCTCACGAATTCACAGAGTCGCAATACTTGCTTATAAATTGGTAGCACAGACATTCTTGTCTGTGATTCTCTGTTCTCATAAACAAACTCCACGGACAGGAATGTCAGTGTTACTTGGAGCAACCTTTGCAATCACACAAAAATAACCGAGCTGAGCTCGGACATGCGGGAGTAGGCGTCGAGGGAGTGGTTGTCGAACTTTTCCGCCTTGAAGTAGTGCCAGCCGAGACCTGCGATCATAGCGGCGTTGTCGGTGCAGAATTTCGGATGGGATACAACAAGCTGTCTTTTCTGAGGGATGACCTCCTTCATCCTCTGACGGAGCGCGCCGTTGCAGGCGACGCCGCCGCACATGACTATCGTCGGAGCATTGAAATGTTCCGCGGCCTCCATGGCCTTTCTTGTCAGCACGTCGACAATCGCCTCCTGGTATGACGCTACGGTGTCATAGAGGAATTCTCCTGTTATCTTGTCGCTGCCCCCTGCATTCTTGCAATGATAATAGAGGGAAGTTTTTACTCCGCTGAAGCTGAAGTTGAAACGGTCCTTTTCCTCCCTTGCGCGGCCGGAAGCGCCGGTAAGCGAGCGGGGAAATGCGAACTTCGCACGATTCCCGTTCTTCGCGGTCTTCTCGATCACCGGGCCGCCGGGATATCCGAGGTTGAGGAGCTTGGCCGCCTTGTCGAATGCCTCGCCTGCCGCGTCGTCAAGGGTCGTTCCGACAATCTTGGCGGTACCGTCTTCGGTGATCAGCACGAGCGCGGTATGTCCGCCGGAAACTACAAGCGAAAGGATGGGGTATGTCCCAGGATTTTTCAGCCTCTCCATTCCGTTCTCGAGGAAGCTTCCATAGATGTGGGCGATGAAATGGTTGATTCCGATCAAAGGCAGCTTCTGCCCGGCGGAAAGCCCTTTTGCGAAATTCAGCCCGACCAGGAGCGACGGTATGAGGCCGGGACCGTTTGTGACGGCTATCGCGGAAATATCCTTTATTGCGGAATTCGCATTTTTAAGCGCGGTGTCTACGACCAGCTCTATGGAATTGAGGTGTTCGCGCGCGGCAATCTCCGGTACGACGCCGCCGTACAGGGAATGCTTTGCGATCTGGGAAGATACGACATTGCTGCGGACTTCGCAGCCGTCCGCCACCACCGAGGCCGCAGTTTCGTCGCAGCTTGTCTCTATGCCTAGGATCAATGACATAAATTCATCTCTTGAAAAGGCAAGGCGGCGTTTTACCGCCGCACTGCCTTGCAGATCGGGATCTTATTTTTCTTTTACCGGTTCGGCCTTCGGAAGAACTCCGACCCAGTAGGCAACCCATTCGTCCTTGGTTACTACCCCGTCCTTGTCGATGTTCGCGGTGCGGAACACTTCCAGGAACATAGCTGCCATTTCATCCTTGTCGAGTTTCCCGTCCTTGTTCTTGTCATATTTGTCGAAGCTGTCGCTCATTACCAGATAATATTCCTCGACGGTCATTGAACCGTCGGCGTTAATATCGGCCTGGACGAATCCCAACGCACCGCCGGGGCCCTTTTCAGGGATCTTGCCAGCGGGCTTTGAAAACGTGACGTATTCCTCCTTTGTGAGTACCGCATCCCCGTCCTTGTCGAGTTCGGCGATAAACTTTTCAGACCTGGTCTTGTGCTCCGCCTCGGAAATCTTCCCGTCTTTATCGGTGTCGATTATGCCGAAAACATCAATCCAGTAGGACTTGTATTCATCGGCTGAAACTTTACCATCGCCGTTCCTGTCCATCTTCTGAAATGTGTTTCGAACTGCAGCCTTGGGATCTGCGGCCTTCGAGCCGTCATCGGCCATGGCATTGATAGCTCCCGCCAGGAATGCGGCGGCTGCGAGCGAGGCAAGCAACTTCTTCATTTTTCTGTTCCCCTTTGTTTTTGTTCTTCCGGCAAAACGGAATCTAACATACAGCAGGGAAGAGGAAATTCCAGTTTCGACGGGACGGACAAGGAATGCTATATTATATGCTTTAATCTGTTATGAATCATGAAAATGGAAGGCGGGTTGGAACATATGGATTCACCCTTGATGATCTGTGTTGTCATAGGGATTGCATGTTATCTTTTCGGATCCGTCCCCTGGGCGTTCATTCTCGGAAAGATGAACGGCATCGACATACGCCGGCATGGAAGCGGAAACGTAGGCGCCACGAACGTCATGAGGGTGCTGGGCAAGAAGTGGGGATATTCCTGTTTCCTCCTGGACTTCCTCAAGGGGCTTCTGCCCCTGCTGGCAGTAAAGCTGCTGGTCTCGCAGAAAGTGATATCAGTTCCCCTGGACGCGGCTCTGATAACCGCCGCAGTCGCAGTGGTGTGCGGCCATATCTGGACGGTTTTCCTGAAATTCAAAGGCGGGAAGGGAATGGCGACCGGAGGAGGGGTGTTGGTGGCGATGGCCCCATATTCCTTCATCTGCTGCGGACTCGCCTGGATAGTCTTCTTCTATGCGACACGATATGTGTCCGTCGCAAGCATAGTGGCGGCCGCGATTCTGCCTGTCAGCTCATATGCATTATCAGCGTCCGGCATCTGGAAGCTCGAAACTTCGATCCAAGTGTTTCTGCTGGTGCTTGCGGTCCTCGCAATAGCCAAGCACCATTCAAATATCAAGAGGCTGCTGAACGGAACAGAGAACAGGTTCGAGAAGAAAAAGAGCTGACCACGGAACACACAGGCTGCAAAGAAAACAAGATGATTAACCACGAAACACACGAAGTACACGAAAAGGGACAAGTATGAATATAGCGGTATTAAGCGACGGTGGATGGGGGACGGCGCTGGCGATCCTGCTTTCCGGCAACGGGCACAAGGTGCGGCAGTGGGGTCCGTTCCCGGAATATATCGGTGAAATCCGCAGGAGCAGGATGAACAGGAAGTTCCTTGCCGGTGTGAGGTTGCCGGATGATATCGTCCTCTGCGAGGATATGAAAGAGGCGGTTGCAGGCGCCGAGCTGATACTTCTGGCTTCGCCGTCGCAGTATATGAGGGGGACGCTGCAGAAATTTTCAGCGTTCCATTCGGACAGGCAGCTGCTCGTCAATGTCGCAAAAGGGATAGAGGTCGGCTCGCTCAGGCGCATGAGCGAAATATGCAATGAAATACTTGGGAAGAACAGATATTGCGTCCTGTCGGGACCTAGCCATGCCGAGGAGGTGGCGCTGAAGTCGCCGACCGCGATAGTCGCGGCCTCTTCCGACCACGCTGACGCGGAGGCCGTCCAGAAGATATTCATGAATGAATTTTTCCGTGTCTATACGTCGCCTGACGTGGTAGGAGTGGAGCTCGGGGGCTCTCTGAAGAACGTATATGCCATCGCCTCCGGAGTGATCGACGGGATGGGGCTTGGCGACAATCCCAAGGCGGCTCTGATGACGAGGGGAATTGCGGAACTCGCAAGGCTCGGCGTAGTGCTTGGCGGGAAAAGCGAGACCTTCTCCGGGCTCAGCGGCATCGGAGACCTGCTGGTCACCTGCATAAGCAGGCACAGCAGGAACAGGCATGTCGGCGAGGAGCTAGGCAGAGGCAGGAAGATAGATGATATCCTGAAGGAGATGGGGCTGGTCGTCGCTGAAGGCGTGACAACTGCCGAAAGCGCGCACAGCCTGGCTCTGAAGAATGGCGTTGAAACCCCTATAATCAACGAAGTATATGAGGAGCTTTACCAGGGCAAGGATCCGCGCAGCGGTGTTAGGGATCTTATGACAAGGAAAGCAAAAAAGGAGTTCTGAGATGAAAATATTTATTCCGGCGCTGATCGCAGCAGTTCTCGTTTTTGCCGTATCCTGCGGAAATCTTCCGGCCGAAAATCCATCAGCCCAGGCGCAGCCCGGGGGGAAATCAGATGTGAAACAGGGAAAGGAGGAGCTTCCTCCTCTCACCGATGCAGAGAAGAGGGTCCTTGAAAGGATTGGAGGAGAGGTCCTGCCTGATCAGAATCTGAAAATCGGAAACATAACCATCCACAGGAAGGAAAAGGAGATTTCTTTTTCCGGCAAGGTCAACATGACTTCCGGCGATCTTGAGGTTCTGATAGCCATGCCCCACGGAAGGGTCCATGAAAGCCTCCTCTCCAGCAGGGCGGATCCGATGAAGCTCCAGATTGCGCTCCTTCTTCTCGGAGCCGAGAACGGCAGCAGGAAGGGCGGTGAGCTCATCAAACAGGGCACTCTGATGGACATCTTTGTGCAGCCCGATGGCGGAAAGAGGGTGCACGTCGAGGACTGGCTGCTGAACAAGAAGCTGAAGAAAGAATGGAACTTTAAAGGATTTGTT
>CAZDNQ010000178.1:0-8627 GCA_964506605.1 uncultured Victivallis sp.
TTGTTATTACAGCTCCAAGCAGGGAGGAGAGGCAGTCGTGCAGGCTGGATTTCTTGACAGGCTTCGTAAGGTAGGCGGAAAAGCCGAATCTGCTCAAGCGTTCCGCGTCGCCGCGCCTGGCCAGCGAGGTCAGCATCACGAGCATTGTGTTCTGGAGCAGCTGGTCCTCCTTGATCTTCCTGCCAAGGGACTCGCCATCCATCTCCGGCATCTGCATGTCGAGAATTGCAATCTCGTAGGGATCGTGGCTGTCCAATGCATCCGAGAGGGTTTTCATGGCCTCCTTTGGTGAAGAGACCTCGTCATGGCGGCACCTCCAGGATTCGAGAAGGAGGGAAAGGAGCTTCCTGCTGGTCTCGTTGTCGTCCACGACCAGTATCCTGTGCCCTGAGACATCCCCCAGGAGTTTCTGCTGCGGGGGTGGCGGATTCCTCTGCTTGTCCAGTTCGACGGTGAACCAGAAAGTGGATCCGATCCCGGACTTGCTCTTCACCCCGATGTTGCCGCCCATGAGTTCCACGAGCCTCTTGGAGATTGCCAGCCCCAGTCCTGTTCCGCCATATTGCCTGGTGGTTGATGCATCGACCTGGGTGAAAGGAGTGAACAACGCCTCGAGCCTGTCTTCCGGAATCCCTATCCCGGTATCGGTTATCTCAATCCTAAGCGTGGCTTTGGCGTCGGTCTCGGAAACCTTGCGGACTTTTATCGCAATCTCGCCCTTCGACGTGAATTTCACCGCGTTTCCGGCGAGATTCATGATCACCTGCCTTATCCTTCCGGGATCTCCGCGCAGCATCGAGGGCACATCGGGCTCTATGATGCATAGGAGTTCCAGCCCCTTCTCCTGGGCCTTGAACGCAAGCAGGTCGCTGGTCTCCTCCAGCGTGGAGCGGAGATCAAAGTCCAGCACTTCAAGATCTATTTTACCTGCTTCGACCTTTGAGAAGTCCAGGATGTCGTTTATCAACGTCATCAGGGTCTCGCCGCAGAGCCTGACCGTCTCGGCATATTCCCTCTGCTCAGGCGACAGCTCGGTGTCAAGCAGCAGTCCGGTCATCCCGATAACCCCGTTCATCGGAGTCCTGATCTCATGGCTCATGTTCGCCAGGAAGTCCGACTTCGCCTGGCTGGCCTCCTTTGCCTTGATCGCAAACTCGTTCGCCTTTCTGACAGCAAGTTCGAGGTCTGACTTCGCCCTGAACAGATCCTCCTGCGCCTTTTTCAGCTCGCTGATGTCGGTGAAGGTGACTATGGCCTGCATGAGGTTCCCTATGTAGTCGAAGGATGGATAGGCGTTCAGGAGGGTCCAGAGCACGGGTGTGCCGGGCCTCCTTATCCCGGTTACGACGTTCCTGACGGATTCCCTGGAGCTGAATATCCTGCCAAGGACGATATCCCTTATAGACATCACGGAACCGTCCTCATGGACGAATGTCATGTTCCCGTCGAGGACAAGGCTGTCTGAAACATGGTTTTCAGGTTTGATGATGAGCATCTCGTGCGCCTTTGCGTTTGCAAGCGAAAGCGTCATGTCCGCGGAGAAGACGATCACAGACGACGGGAGGCCTTCTATAAGCTCGCGGAATTTCTTTTCGCTGTCCCTCAGGGCCTCTTCGGCCTTCCTGCGTTTCGTGATGTCGAATATGATGTAGTTCAGGAGCACCCTGCCGGCTGCTGTGACCGAGCTGGAGTAGACTTCCACTTCCTTCACTTCGCCGTCCGCCATGCGGTGCGAGAATGTGGCGACGGTCGAGTTCCATGTCTTCACATGCGTCCTGGCGCCGTTCTGTTCCTCTGTAGGGAAGACATTTATATCCTGCATTTTCTTTGAGGTTAGCTCATGTAGCTTGTATCCGTAGAAGATGCAGGCCGCAGGATTGGCGTCGATGATCTGCTGGGAGGATGGATCTATTATCAGCATTGCCGCCTGGTTCTCGGTGAACTGCTTCCTGTATTTGAGCTCGCTTGCCGACAGAAGCGCCTTGGATTCGCCGATCTTCCTCACATAGATCATGATCGAGATGAGCAGCAGTTCCAGGAGGCAGACCAGGATTATGAGCTTGAGCCTCTGGAATGATATGGATGCGATCACGTTGCTTGCCCCGATGTCCATGCACATGACGGCCGCGATACGGCCCTCGTTGTCGGTCACCGGGACGAAGCCGGAAATCCATGTGCCCCACCTGTCGGTGAACGGGCCTACCACGTCCGCCTTCCCTGTTGCGAAGATATCCTTGAGCCTCGCAGGTGCGTCATCGTACGGATCTCCGGGTGCGGAGTAGTCCTTTGAAGATGGATCCTCGGAGTCGGCAAGGAAGATGAGCTTCCCATCCTTTGTCCCGGTAAGATAGAAGAACCTGCATTCCTTTACGGCTTCCCTCATCTTGCCCAGCTGGAATTTTATCCTCATGTAGTCCGAGCTGCTGATGTCTTCCGCCGTACCTGAAAGCGCTTTCACCCTTTCGATGTCTATGGCTCCTGCGGCAGTCCGGACCACCTTCATTATTTCTGACTTCCTCTCATCGGATTCCTTGCGGCCCTGGTACTCTGTTGCAATCCATCCCAGCATCAGGACTGCGATGAGCAGAATGCTTCCCCAGAGAGGAAAGGACTTAATGGACTTCCTCTCTTTTTCAGAGGAATAGAGAAATCTTGATTTGTCGGCATACTCCCAGACTGCGACGGTTATCAGGCATGCGAGGAATCCGCGAAAGAACTGGATGGGGATATGGAAAATGCCCAGGAACTGGTCCGAATTAATGAAGTTTCCAGGGAAGAATGATGCAGGCGCGACAACCAGGCCGCTTGCGACTGCGTATGCGGACATCGCGAGCGAAGCGACAAGCAGCGTAATATTCGGGGAGATCTTGGAATGCCTGAAAAAGGCGGCCCCGGCAAGCAGTCCGCCGGTAAAACCGAGGAAGTATCTTGCAAGTGCTCCTATGTCTGCGAGGTGTCGTCCGGATCCGCTGAACGACTCCGGGAAGTTGAGCAGCCCGATGCCGATGATTATCAAGGGTGGTATGATGAGCCAGCGGTGTTTCCTCCCGAATAGGTTCTCCCTCCCGAATTCGAAGAGGAATATGAAGGAGAGTACCATCACAAGCAGGCGCAGCCTTGAGAAATCAGGACTGTCGCCGATGCTTATCGCCAGCATGTCCAGCCATTCGTTCACGCCGTGGAGCAGTCCGAATATCCCCAGGTTTATGATGCGCAGGGTCCCCTGCGGCCTGATCATAAGGCATACGGCGCCGAGAAGGATGAACGCCAGCCCGTACATGAAGAATATGTAGTCGTACTGCCGGATGAAGAAAAGCTGTATGGCTGAATGTGACATGCCGGCGCCTTCCAAGAAATAGTTCTGAATTCCCCGATGAATTATAAATATAACAGTTTGAGGCGTGTATTTCCATGACCTGCGGAGATTTTGGGCTTTTGGCTGGTTTTTCTCTTGAATTCCTGATGACTGCTGCCTATAGTTTATGATTGTTTTCAGTATAACGGAAGACGGTGCGAATCCGTCGCGGTCCCGCCGCTGTAACCGGGGATCTCCAGACAAGGCCGCAAGGCAGGTCACTGAAGGTTTAAAACTTTTCGGGAAGACTGTTCTGGAGGAATGAACCGGAAGCCAGAAGACGATCTGAAGACAAACATGGAATCTAATGGTAAAGGGTTCCGGCAGACGCAAAACGTCTGCCGGAACCCTTTTTATTTTGCCCGGATTTTTGGATTTAACCGTGGTTTTTAGGCCACTTTGTATCTTAAACTTAAAAGAAGGAGGACGGAAAATGAAGAAGAAGGCAACGAAGAAGGCGATCGCACACAGGAAAAGCTGCAGCGCAAGCGGCACAGGCCTTTCCCACTACATCCTGATCAAGGAGAAATAAATTTTCACTGGGATGAAGGTGGCCGTCCGCGGGAGCTTGGTTCCGGCGGACGGCGCCTCGCCCTTTTGAAAGTGGAAATTTACATATGAACAGCAACTGCATCAACACCGGCTATGGTCCGAACTTCCTCGCAATCGACATCGGACACAAGGATTTCACCGCACTTATCAATCCAAAGACCGCCTTCTGGACTATTGTCCGCAAGGATCATCTCGGCACGATCATCTCCGATGGCAAATTCATATCGTCGTTCAAGAAGAAGGAGGACGAGTTCCTGAAGGAGATGCAGACGCTCCGTTTCGGGCTCAAGCCTTCGGCCGTCTATTTCAATCCGACAGACCGCTGCAATTTCAACTGCACTTACTGCTATATCCCTGAAAAGATGAGGAGGCATGGCGCAAACATGTCGAAGGAGAAGCTCATCGACGGACTTTCAATCCTGAAGAAATATTTCAGGACGACTGTCCCGAAGGGGCGCAATCCCCAGATAATATTCCACGGTGCAGAACCGCTGACCAACAAGGAGGCGGTCTTCGCGGGAATAGAGAAGTTCTCGGGGGACTTCGATTTCGGCATCCAGACGAACGCCACCATGCTCGACGACGCGGCCATCGATTTCGTGCTGGAACACAAGGTCGGGATCGGTATCTCCATCGACGGCCCGGATGCGAAGACCGCAGACAAGCTCCGCCGCGACTGGAAGGGCGAAGGCTATTTCAGCCAGATTGTGAAGGTCATCGACAGGCTGAAAGACCATCCCGGATTCAACGTGATCTGCACCATTACTACGGAAAACATGGACAGGCTTTCCGAGACCGTTGATTTCTTCCATCAGGCAGGCGTCAAGGTCTGCATGCTCAACATCATCCGTTGCACGCAGGAGAAGTCGCGCACGGTCAAGCCCGGCGACCTTGATGCTGCGAAGCATTATATCAAGGCCCTCGAGCGCAGCTGGCAGCTCTACAAGAAGACCGGACGCAAGATAATTGTTGCGAACTTCGCAAACATAATCCTCGGAATCATAGCCCCGTCGGCCCGCAGGCTTATGTGCGACATCTCCCCGTGCGGGGGAGGGCGCTGCTTCTTTGCGGTCGCCGCCAACGGCGACATGTTCCCGTGCAGCGAGTTTGTAGGATTAAATGAGTTCAAGGGTGGAAACCTCTTCAAGGACAGCATTCCGAAAGTTCTTGAGACCGACGTCTTCAGACAGGTCTCCGAACGCCAGACCGAGCAGATCAATCCCTGCATGAACTGCGCGATCCAGCATTTCTGCGGAGCGCCGTGCCCGGCAGAGGCATACACGATGAACAAAAAGGACATCACGAACCGCGGTGCCTTCTGCGAGTTCTACGAGGAGCAGGTGCGCTATGCCTTCAGGCTCATCGCCGATGAGAGGGAGAACGACTTCCTCTGGAAGGGCTGGGACAAGGGCATGAAGCAGAACTTCGAGTATATGGCCTAGCAGGAGAAGAAGAGTTCCGGCCACTGACTTTCACAGACGGGATACTCTGCTTGCAGTCAATCCATTAATGGTTTAACTGCAGGCGGAATCCTGTTGCCTCGCCCATCAACTGACCACTGGCGACCGGCGACCGGCGACTGGCAACCGCCTACTTCACATACGAGCAGCAGTAGTCGGTGATGGTCTTGACCTTCAGGCTGAACTTCGCCTTCGCAGGTACTTCGAACGAATCTCCAGCCTTGAACTTCTTCCAGTCCTTCGAGCCGGGCAGGAGGACATCCAGATCTCCGGCGAGGATCTCCATGATCTCCTTGCAGTCCGTGCCGAACTCATAGTCGCCGGGGAGCATTATCCCGAGGGTCTTCTTCGAGCCGTCCGCGAAAAGCACGGATCTGCTCGTGACTTTTCCGTTGAAATATACGTTCGCTTTCTTCACCACGGTCACATTCTTGAATTCTGACATGATGTCCTCCTATTTGATTATTTCATCCATGAACTTTTCCATCGCGGCCACGGTCTCATATTTCATCGGACCGCAGTGCGCCATCTTTTCGTCCTCGACATAAGTGACGTCGAGCTTCCTCTTCCTCATGAGCTTTACCATCTTGTCGGAATGGGCGGCCTTGTTGACGGACTTGTCGTTGAACCCGTGTATTATAAGGTATCTGATGTCAGGAAGCTTCTCAGGATGCCAGTTGGGGCTCCTGTCCTTGAGAATCTCTGAGATGTCTCCATAGCTACCCATCGCATCATGGAACGTGCGCGGGAGGTCGGGCCGTTCGGTATTGTGGAAATAGATGTCGGTGACCGGGCAGTTCGCTATTGCCGCCGCCAGCCTGTGCTTCGTGAACATGCAGTATGCAAGCGCCGAATAGCCGCCCATGCTGCCGCCGCGTGCGACTATCGGGCAGTTCCTGCCGATCTTTAACTTCCTGACAACGATGGACACGATCTCGTCGACGAAATCCACTGTCCTTGAGTTCATCCAGTTCCAGGGATTGACGAAGGGATATATGAACAATACGCCTTCATGCGCGAGCTTGATGTCTGGGATGTCGAGCGAGGACTTCATCTCCATTCCTCCAAGCCCAGGGAAGTTAACCACGACCGCCTTCACAGGCCCGTTGAGATAGTCTTCGGAAACATAGGCGAAAGATTTCAGGTCGGAAGAGTTCATCGGTCTCCTTTCATCTGTCATTCGACTTTTTTCACAATCATGTCCAACGGTCGTTTCGAAGGTCCGGAGGACTGCCGGGAGGCGTATCCCACAGGCACGACAGCCATGAACTCGCCCTTCTCGTCGAGAAGCGAAAGAACTTCGTCCTTGATCAGGAAAAGTATGCCGAGCCAAACTGTTGAGAGGCCGAGGGAGGTCGCGGCGATCAGCATGTTCTCCACCGCGGCAGCAGAACTCTGTATCTCCATCGTCCTGAAGAAATCGTAGGCGATGTCCTTGTCCACGTCAAACAGCTCCGTGCCGTGCCGGATAAGCTCCCCGGTGTTGATGACTGCGATGGTCACAGGCGCGCTTGCGATGCTCCTCGAGGCCATGCGGAGCAGGGCTGACGACGGACGCGGGAAATCTCCGGCGCGACGTGAGACGAGCTCGACCAGCTCCTCCTTCTTCCTCCCTTTGACTATCACGAACCTCCAGGACTGGTTGTTGTGGGCCGACGGCGCCTGGTTTGCGGCATGGAGTATTGTATTGATTTCCTCGTCCGGGATGTCCTGGTCCAAATACATCCTCACGCTGCGGCGCGCAATGATATTCTCGAGAGTTTCATTCACCTTTATATTTGACATGTTGAAGAGCTCCTTGCAGTTGAGATTAGAAATGGAAGAGATTGAAAAGCTTCGGGATCTGGTCTTGTATGGGGATTTCGAATTTGATTTCGACCGGGGTGACTTTGAAACCCGCCTTTTCGAGGCGGAAGAGCATTCCGGTTTCGCCGATAAGGTGTCCGGCTCCGACAGCGACAAAGCAGGAATTCTCCTTCAGGAGCGGGATGGACCTTTCAAGGAAGAGCCTGTTCCTGTCCTTGAGCAGCTTATCCACGAACTTCTCCCTGAACTGTGAAGTGAAGTTTGTCCTGCGGGAGTAGAACTCCTCGGCCATGCCGGAGAGATCCTGGGAAATATACTTCTGCATCAGGAGATTGAGCATCTTGTAGTTGCCTTCAGCCTCCTCGATCGCCTCGACCAGCAGTTGTATCTGCTCCGCCTCGGTGAAGCTGTCCAGGGGGGCCAGCTGCTCTTCCGGCGTCTCCAGGCCCTTTGTCTCGCAGCCGCCAAGCTTCGCCTTCTCATATAGAAGTACGTCTACCGGTACCGGATCCGTGGATTTCCTGGGCCAGGCGATTATTAAGGAAGCCGCCCAGATCTTGTTCTTGTTCATGAAATTCGGGGATATTGGAGGATCGAATTTGTCGGTGACAGCCTTCAGCCGGGCGAACCTGTCCTTGCCAATCTTCGCTTCCAGGGATTCATTGTCCGGCAGGAGCATCCCTTTCATTATCTTGACCTGGTTCCTCTCGTCGGGTTCGATTTCCGAAAGGAACAGCCTGGTTTCAGCGAGGGCGTTCTTGACCGGTTCGGGGAGTTTGCTGAAGGCGGCATGGGGCGCATGCATCGTGCCGAATAGCCAGGAGGTCCTCCCTTCATATTCCAATTTCCAGAATACGGAACTTGGTCCTACGGCAGACTTCTTTTCATCGCAACCTAATCCGAGAAACGAGAGCATTATGGCGAACAATCCAAGTTTTTTCAGATGAGCAAACATTATTCCTGTCCTGATTATGAAGCCCCCTAAATTAGCATATGGCGCGCAAAAGTAAATTGGCTGGTGAAGGAAACAGTTTTGTCCGGGCGCGTCTACGGAGCTTGATTTATGACGGAGGGAAACTATACTTCCTGCTGATAAACTCTGGGGGAGGTCGATGGAAGGATCAGGCGTGAGGAAATTTTTTGAAAGGAACTGGGAGAGGATGGTCCTGTGGACTATCCTGATCGGGCTTTTCTACCTCCTGAAGCCGTTCTTCCTGCTGATATTCGAGACATTCCTGCTGACATACGTTGCGCGTTCGGTCGTCGGATGGCTGGTGAAAAGGCTCAATCTTAACTACCGGCTTGCGACAGTAGTCTTCTTTGTGTCTTTTATTGCAATAGTCATCACCGCCGGCATGTGGATCGGCCCCAGGCTCGCGATTGAGTCCAACAGGATACTTTCGGATTTCACCGACGACAACAGCGAGCAGACCAACGAGAAGATCAACAGCTTC
>CAZDNQ010000179.1:0-8621 GCA_964506605.1 uncultured Victivallis sp.
AGGGAGGAGTTCATGCTACCGTTGATGGAGGAGGCACACAGAAGTCAACTGTCTATGTTTACGACAAGGACACAATACTGGACCCCGATGATTTACTTGTTAAAAATGTCTTCGACGTGACAGTGCCCCAGGAAGTTTTCAAGGGGATTCTCGTCCCTTATAGGACGGAAGTCAATCTGTTCAAGAACAACAAGGGTGAAGTGGCCGGTAAAGACGGAACGAGTGGTGAGGCGGAAGCGGAGATATACCAGTATATTATCGATCCTTATGGACTGAGCTCTGAAACAATAAGCGTAAAGGTGGCAGAATGAAAAAAATAATTTCACTTATCTGTTTTATTGCTATTCAATCATCTGCTCTTTATTCAGCAGAAGATATAAGGAAAGCCTGTCTTGTCTCGCCAAGCGCTGTTGTTGAGAAAGGCAGGGATGAGGTGGTAATGTTCTCTCTGAGGACTGGCAAGATGGAAACAGTTGTTCCACAGTTAAAGCTGGAAGAGATGTTTTCAAAGGGTACGTTCGGCAAAGAGGATGAAAATGTTGAAAAGAACTGGGATATGCGGATGGGCCCATACTGCGTGATGGCGTTCACGGGAAGGTTGTGGAAGGAACTGGAGATGGAAGAGGTCTTGGCTCTTCCAGAGAAGGGCATTCCTGAAATCGTGGTTCCTGACAAGCCGATCTTTCCAGTACCATCTGCCGTATATTTGGCAAGGCTTGCAGATGGAAGCTATGCCTTGGTGTCGATAGACCGCATTTCCCAGCAATACCACCGGATATCCATCTCCTACATTCTGTTCACAGATCCTGCCAGGGAGAAGGACAAGATCGCAGCGTTTGTATCGCATGTTAAGTACCTGAACCTGTTCCCTGAAGTTATGGATGAGTCGGCGGGGGACGAGATTGCGGTTTTCAACTTATCTGAAAGGAAATCCGTCAAAATCCCGAAGGAGGAATACAACGACGACTACAAGGTGCTCATGCCACTGCTGGCCCGGAAGGGTGACGTGCTTCTCCGTGAAGCGGACTTCATGAAGCTGCTGAAAGAGAATAAGTGCGACTACTTCAAAGACGGTACTCTCAAGGAGAACTATGACAGCAAGGCGATATATGTCTTCCTGCACAAGAATTACTGGATTGTATCCGCTTTAGATCTTAAATCGTTGTGTACCAAGCCTGCTGACAGCTACTTGAAGAAGGAGGCGGGATGTCCGTTCAGCCTTGAAAGCTATGGGGAACTGGTGATCACGAAGCTTGCAGACGGCAGGATAGGCCTCATCTCATACGAGCGTCTCGGCAACAAGGGGCTGGTTTTCCGCGTCATGACCTTCGAGGATGGGAAGCTTTCTGAGGAGCAGTACAGGAGGCTCAGCGAGTTTAGCGCCCAGGTCAAGGCAGATTGGCAGTTTGAGCAGGAATATACGAAGAAAGAGGCTGAGAGGCAGAAGAAGGTCGACGAGAAGAGGAAGAAAGATGAAGAGGCCAAGCAGCAGAAACTGGACGATATGGTCAAAAAGTACGAGAACGTGAAGAAGTTCCCGTCGACGGATGAGGAGAAGAAGATTGTATATAATCTTATGATCCATTCAGATTATGCTGGAATGGATAAGTTATTCAAAAGTACTAAAATTGATTTGAATTATACATACAATGATTTTTCCCCTCTTTCCTTTGCAGTACTTCATAATAACATTCGCCTTGCTGAATTTATTTTAAAATATGATTCTGACCCAAACTATGGTAGGCTTGGAACTCCGCTACATACAGCCGTAGCAAAAAATAATTATGAAATGATAGAATTGCTGATAAAGCATGGTGCTGATGTCAACAGGGAATCAAGCCGTGGGAGAACTCCTCTGGATGTGGCTGTCAATAATTCTGATACAGAAGAGGGTAAGAAAATAATAGCTTTGCTGCAAAAACTCCAGAAGCCTACGCTTTCGACAGCGGTAAAGACGAACAATCTTGATGCCCTGAAGGAGCTTCTTAAGGACAAGGAGAACCTGAAGGAGATAAACGAGTTTGGGAAGAGCGATAATTATGGAGGGGGGGCAGATGGTAAAACTCTGCTCTACTATGCCGCAGAACTGGGCTATGGTGATATCTGCCGAGAACTGATAAAAGCTGGAGCCAATCCCGCACTGAAGGGTGACAGGGACTGTGACCTCGCCCCGATAGTATGCGCAGGCAGAGGCGGGCATGCTGACGCATTGAAGGCTTTTCTCGAAGTCAAGGACAAGATTCCGCAGTACCAGCTTGCATCTGCATTAAGTGAAGCTGCAACATCCGGACGTAATCCCGGGGCAAAGCCTGCCGAGACAGTCAAGTTGATGCTTGACGCTGGAGTCAATCCGGAATGGAGCATTTATGAGGACAAGGACAAGAAGGGATCTACTCCGTTCCAAACGGCATTGCAATATGGCACTAAGGATGTTGTAGACCTTTTCCTTGCCAAGGGGCTGAAGATGCCGTTCTGGGCGGCATGCAAGTGGGGCGACACCGCCAGGATGAAGGAGCATATTGCACAGGGTGAGGACGTAAACAAGGAATACAGCAATAATATTCCGATAAACTTTGCAGTTGATGCGAACCAAATCGAAGCAGTTAAACTCCTTCTTGAGAACAAATGCAGGATAAATTTCAACGCCACCCCGGAATTACAAACTCCATTATATATTGCGGCAGAAAAAGGGCATGTCGATATCGTGGAACTCCTGCTGAAGGCAGGGGCAAATCCCAACTGTGGCGAAATAGATGACATGGTTAACAACAATCCTCTCTATGTTTCATTAAAGAACCAGCATTATAAGGTTGCTGAAGCATTACTCAAAGGTGGAGCAAGAACCGATGCCTACTGCATGGCTTCAGAAATTCCTGGAAAAGAATATAAAGTAACAATGTTTGATGAATTCAAGGAGGGAAATGACCAAGAGGCCTTGAAGCTGCTAAAGAAGTACAAGAAATGAGAAATAGAATTCTGCATTATGTCATTCTTTTATTGCTTGTGCAGTCAACAGTTCTTTCTTCAGAGGAACAGATTACCAGCAGGGCAATAGACACCCCCTACGCCAATGCCGAAAAGCGTGAGACGGTGCTGTATTCGCTCAGGACCGGGACGATGAAGACACTCGTCCTGACTGACATGATGGACATGGTCGCGAAAGGGGAGATGAAACCCGAGGTAATGGAGAATGAACTCCGGAAGGGGGGCGACATGCAGGTTGACCCCATGGGGACGATGCTGTTCGTCAGCAGGCAGTGGAAGAAGCTGTCCCTTGAGGAAGCGATGATGCTTCCTGAAAAAGGCATACCTGAATTCGAGCCGCCAAAGAGGGCGGTAATCCCCGTCTCGGCAGAAATCTATCTGGCAAAACTAACAGATGGTAACTATGTCCTTCTTACATTCGACCGTGTATCCCCACAATACCACCGGATATCCATCTCCTACATTCTGTTCACAGATCCTGCCAGGGAGAAGGACAAGATCGCAGCGTTTGTATCGCATGTTAAGTACCTGAACCTGTTCCCTGAAGTTATGGATGAGTCGGCGGGGGACGAGATTGCGGTTTTCAACTTATCTGAAAGGAAATCCGTCAAAATCCCGAAGGAGGAATACAACGACGACTACAAGGTGCTCATGCCACTGCTGGCCCGGAAGGGTGACGTGCTTCTCCGTGAAGCGGACTTCATGAAGCTGCTGAAAGAGAATAAGTGCGACTACTTCAAAGACGGTACTCTCAAGGATAACTATGACAGCAAGGCGATATATGTCTTCCTGCACAAGAACTACGGGATTGTATCCGCTTCAGATCTGAAATCACTATGCACAACGTCTGCTGACAAGTACCTGAAAAAAGAGGCTGGGTGTACATTCAGCCTCGAAGACTACGGGCAACTTGTGATAACGAAGCTTGCAGACGGCAAGATAGGCCTCATTTCGTACGAGAGGCTAGACAACCTGGGGCTGGTCTTCCGCATCATGACTTTCGAGGATGGGAAGCTTACTGAAGAGCAATACAAAAGGCTCAGTGAGTTCAGTTCCCAAGTGAAGTCCGACTGGCTGAATGAGCAGGAGTACACGAAGAAAGAACAGGAAAGGCAGAAGAAGGCAGATGAGAAGAGGAAGCAGGATGAAGTGGACAAGCAGCAGAAACTGGACGACATGGTCAAGAAATACGAGAACGTAAAAAAATTCCCGTCAACGGATGAGGAGAAGAAGATAATTTACGATTTATTGATACATACTGATCTTGAAACTCTCAAGAAGCTCTTCAAGGATAAAACAGTTGATTTGAATTATACGATGAAGAACGGGACATCACCGCTTTGCTATGTTGTCGACTATCGTATTCCCAACAAGGAAATGCTCAATTTGTTTTTAAAGAACGGAGCAAATCCTAACTATGACATAAGAGATGGATGGACTGCCATGCACTCAGCCGCGTCAAGTAAGAATTTAGAAGTTATAAAAATGCTGATCGATAAAGGGGGAGATGTAAATATAAAGACAAAAAAAGGAGAAACTCCTCTTGATATTGCAATAAAGAACAATTGGGAAAATAGATATAGGGAAATGATAGATTTCCTGAAAACTATTCAAAAACCAACACTTTCAACGGCGGTTAAGACAAACAACCTTGCCGCACTGAAGGAACTTCTGAAAGACAAGGAGAACCTGAAGAAGATAAACGATTTCGGGAAGAACGATCATTTTGATGGTGGATCTGATGGAATGACCCTGCTTGATCATGCCGCGAAGCTCGGTTACGCTGACATCTGTCGGGAACTGATCAAGGCCGGTGCAAATGTCGTGATCAAGGATGAGAGGATGAAGGTAGAAAGTTCGCCTATAGTCCAAGCTGCAGGAGGAGGCTATCCTGACGCGGTAAAGGCGTTCCTCGAAGTCAAGGACAGGATACCGCAGCAGTATCTCGCAAGGGCGCTGACTGCGGCGGTATTGTCTTCCAGAGAACCTGGAACAAAGACCGTTGAGACTGTCAAACTCCTGCTGGATGCCGGAGTAAATCCGGAATGGAGTATTGATGATGCGGATAAGGATGATACTTCATATAATGAGGCCCTGCGATACGGCACCAAGGAAGTCGTGGACCTTTTCCTCGCCAAGGGGCTAAAGATGCCGTTCTGGGCGGCATGCAAGTGGGGCGACATTGCCAGGATGAAGGAGCTTATATCAAAAGGAGAGGATATTAATAAGGAAGGTTTTTTTAACGAGTTTCCTATTTGCTATGCGATTGAATCAAATCAGATAAACGCAGTAAAGCTCCTGCTTGAGAATAAATGCAAGATTAATTTTGAAATGTCTTCAGGAAGCAGTTTCAAGCCCCCGATATATATGGCGGCGGAGAAGGGGTACATGAAGATAGTGGAACTACTTCTCAATGCAGGTTCAAATCCCAACTACGGCGAACAGGACGACATGATGAACAACAGTCCATTGTTCATTGCCCTGCAAAATGAACATTATGATACAGCAGAAGCTCTTCTGAAAGGCGGTGCAAGAACGGACGTTTACGATATAAGCGGGGAACGGGACGAAACCGGAAAGTATAAGGAATTTAATTTGACAATCTTCGATTATTTCAAAGAAAAGAACAACCAGGAAGCCTTGAAACTGCTGAACAAATACAAGAAATGAAAAGGTACATTTCCATATCTGTCATACTGTTCTTGTTTATACAGTCATCTACCGTCCTCGCGGCGGAGCAGCTGCTTGGCACGGGCTGCCTTGTTTCGGCCAGTGAAGTTGTCGAGCACAACAGCACCGAGTTGGTGATGTTTTCACTAAGGACAGGTGAGACAGAAACAGTTATTCCTCAGCAAAAGTTGGAAGATATTCTCTCAAAGGCTACGTTAGGCAAAGGGGATGGGGAACTTGAAAAGAACTGGGATATACGGGTGGGGCCATATTGTGTGATGGCGTTTACCGGGAGGAAGTGGAAGGAGCTGTCGCTGGATGAGGTGTCGGCGATTCCCGTGAAGGGGATTCCCGAAATTGAAATTCCAGACAAGCCGATCTTTCCAAGGCCTTCGTCCATATACATTGCCAATCTTGCAAACGGAAGTTTTACCTTGATGTCGATAGATCGCATTTCACAGAGATTCCACAGGACATCCATATCCTACGTGCTGTTTACCGATCCCGTCAAGGAAAAGGACAAGATCGCAGCCTTTATCGAACATGTGAAGTATCTAGGCCTCTTCCCCGAGGTTACGGATGAGTCGGAGGGGGACGAGATTGCGGTCTTCAACCTAGCTGAAAAAAAGTCCATCAAAGTGCCAAAGGAGGAATACAATGATGACTACAAGGTGCTCATGCCGATGCTGGCGCGGAAGGGGGATGTGACGCTCCGGGAGGCGGACTTCATGAAGCTTCTGAAAGAGAATAAGTGCGACTACTTCAACGACGGTACTCTCAAGGATAACTATGACAGCAAGGCGATACTTATCTTCCTTCACAAGAACTTCGGCGTCGTGGTACCCTCGGATCTAAAATCGCTGTGCACCAGGTCTGCGGACAAGTATCTGAAGAAGGAGGCGGGATGTCCATTCACACTTGAAAGCTACGGTGAACTTGTGATCACGAAGCTTCCCAACGGCAGGATAGGTCTCATCTCATACGAACGACTTGGAAACAGGGGGCTGGTCTTCCGCATCATGACTTTCGAGGACGGCAAGCTTTCCGAGGAGCAATACAGGAGGCTCGGCGAGTTCAGCGCCAAGGTCAAGGAAGACTGGCAATTTGAGCAGGATTACACGAAGAAAGAACAGGAAAGGCAGAAGAAGGCAGATGAGAAGAGGAAGCAGGATGAAGTGGACAAGCAGCAGAAACTGGACGACATGGTCAAGAAATACGAGAACGTAAAAAAATTCCCGTCAACGGACGAGGAGAAGAAGATGGTATATGATTTATTAGCGCGTGTAGATATTGAAACTCTCAAGAAGCTCTTCAAGGATAAGACAGTTGATTTGAATTTTACAATGAAGAATGGAGGTTCTCCGCTCAGCCATGTTGCAGGTTACCGAAAACCAAATATCAGCATGCTAGAATTCTTGTTGAAAAATGGAGCAGAGCCCAATTATAATATAAGAGATGGATGGACTGCTATTACATCTGCAATTCTTTCTGGAAATATTGATATTGTAAAACTCCTAATTGCAAAAGGAGCAGATGTGAATGTTAAAGCAAATAGCGGAGAAACTCCACTTGATATTGCTTTAAGAACAAATTGGGATTACAAGGATAAGGGACAGGAAATCATTAATCTTCTTAAATCCCTCCAGAAGCCGACATTGTCGACGGCGGTGAAGACGAACAATCTTGCCGCACTGAAGGAACTGCTCAAGGACAAGGAGAACTTAAAGAAGATAAATGAGTTCGGAAAGAACGACTATAACAATGAATCCAACGGCAAGACACTGCTCCATTATGCGGCGGAACCGGGTTACGGAGACATCTGCCGTGAGTTGATTAAGGCTGGAGCGAATCCAGCCTTGAAGGGTGGCCGAGATTGCGACCTTGCCCCAATAGTATACGCAGGCAGAGGCGGACACGCAGATACGATGAAGGCATTTCTTGAGGTCAAGGACAAGATCCCACAATACCAACTAGCCTCAGCATTAGGCGAGGCTGCAACATCCGGACGTAATCCCGGCGCAAAAACTGCGGACTGTGTAAAACTTATGCTTGACGGTGGAGTTGGTCCGGAGTGGAGCATCTATGAGGACAAAGACAAGAAAGGGTATACACCATTTCAAACGGCATTGCTATATGGCACAAGGGAAGTCGTGGATCTCTTCCTCGCCAAAGGGCTGAAGATGCCTTTTTGGGCCGCATGCAAGTGGGGCGACACTGCCAGGATGAAGGAGCTGATTGCTCAAAGTGAAGATGTAAACAAGGAATACAGCAATAATATTCCGATGAACTATGCAGTTGAGTCGAATCAGATCAATGCAGTCAAGCTACTGATTGAAAGCAGGTGCAGAATTAATTTCGATGATAATTTGTCCTGCTTCAAACCACCAATATATGTTGCAGCAGAAAAAGGAAATACAAAAATAGTGGAACTCCTGCTGAAGACAGGGGCAAATCCCAACTACGGAGAAGCAGGAGACATGCTTAATAATTGTCCTCTTTTCACCGCTTTGCAGAACGAACATTATGATACTGCCGAGGCTCTGCTCAAGGGAGGAGCAAGGATTGATGTGTATTCAATGGCGTATAATGACGACGATACTCGAACAAAATATTCAATTTTCGATGCGTTCAAAGAGAAGGATGACAAGGAGGCCTTGAAACTGTTGAACAAGTACAAGAAATGAAAGATGGTCAATTTTATCTTTTAGGGCGAGGTGAAATATGAGGCGAAATAAGGTTGGAATGTTCGTGGTCGGATTGATTTGTCTTGCGGGTGCTGGGATAAGTTCTCTTTATGCCGAGGACAAGGATTCTGGAAACTGGAAGGATTTTGTCCGGCAGGTGAAAAACCCCAGGGAAAAGATCTTCGACCGCTGGGCGGTTGTGGAGTCCGTGCCGCTGGTCAAGAAAGTTGATGGGGTGCCGCCGGAGTTCGCTATTACCCACAGATTGTGGTGAGGAGCCGA
>CAZDNQ010000180.1:0-8615 GCA_964506605.1 uncultured Victivallis sp.
GCAATCATCGTTCAGCCATTTTTTTCATCCGCTTTTCGGCTTCAGCATGAGATACGGTCTTGCCAGAGTCGGCTTGATGGCAACCCTTCTCAATCTTGAAGAGAAGATATAGCCGGTCCATTGCCTCTTCAATTGAAGCATTGGCGGGAAGCCCTTGGACTGTCTTTAAAATATTTTGTTTCTCGCTGATTATTGACTGCATGTGATATCCTCTATATAGATCGATTTTCTCCATAGCGTCAGCGGTGAGGCGACGGTACTCCGTCGCCTCCAGCTCGTGGTTCGGCGTTTCCATTCACCATCCTCCTGAATGCCAGCGCAGCCCGTTTGGCGTCATCGGATAGAAAGTAGTGGCCATCGTCCGAGTCATAGGCCACCGCCGTGTAGGCCAAGCCGATGACACCTATGAATCCCTTGGCGTATGCGAGCAAACGCCAGACCGCAGGAAGTTCGATATTCCGGAATGTGTCCGCTTGAACGGCCTCTGGGTGCGCCATCCTCTTGTCGCGCCACGTCTTCAGTTCTTCGAGAGTACGACAGGATTCGAGGTCCGTTCCATTGTAATCGCAATTCGGGAGTGACTCACGAAATCGTGCCTCGATCTGACGGTTCAACTCCGCGTCGGGGAGGCCAGGCGGAATCCCGAATCTCCTGCTGAGTCTGGCTTCTACTGCGGGGCGATGAAAGATGGGCAATTCGTTGGAACTTCGGGCAAGGAAATCAAGCGCCTGCGGTATGTTTCGTAGAGGGTATCCCTTCGGCGTCTCGAACAACTTAACCACAGCCAGAGTCAGGTGCACGACCGCGAGTCCCTTCAGAGCGGTGGCAAAAGGCTGGACCGATGCGGTAAGCTCGCGATTGTGTAGCTCATCGACGAGAAACCATGCTCGGTCTGCGTCGAGTATGTCGACCGCGATCCCGGACTCCACGATCTCTTTCAGTCTCTCTGTGGAAGCGCTGTCTGCGAACCTAGACACTCGTTGTTCTCCTTTCGCCGAACGCTCTATAATGACCGAACCGGTATTCTCCGGTTCGGTCTATGATTTAGTTAGCATCTATCTAAAATATTTCTTTGATTAGTACTCCAAGAAATAGCAAAAGATAAAATGCTATTGATCCAATATTTAAATTTATAATCCTCTTTCCAATCGTCTTAATGAAATTATCATCTTTTCTTTTCGCAAATATCATGCTCGTTATTGATAAGGTCGTTATAAAATGGATAAATAAGGCTGGTGCGCAAATTATCAAATACCCCCATGATGTAGATTTGTCATTTGGGAAGATATGCAAATACAAGAAATATAATCCTGTTATGAATATGATTATCGATATGGAATAGATCAATTTTATCATCTTTATTATCATTGCTTGCTAACTGTTTTTCCACGCAGCTGCGTATAACTTGGTAACCCAGTTATAACGTAGACTGTTAAACCTGAATAACAATATGTAGCAAATACTGATTATTCGAAGCTGGTGGGGATGGGGAAGTTGCTGGTTGGCAGCTAGATGGAGCGGAAATGGAGAAGGCAACTTTTGGATCGCCAGCAACCTGCTGGCACGTATTCAACTCTGCCGCCAAGCTGGCGGCGGTCCGGATGAACATACCATCCGCCGCGTCGGAAGATATAGAATTGCTAACGCTGAACATCGAATAAGGATTGCTAAATATCGAACATTGCGTCGAGACGACGGCGCTCCGATAGAAGATGTGGCTATCTCAGGCCGCCCGTGCGGTTCACGAGCATTTTCAGATGAAGATCCTTTGAAGCAGGTTTTGCCGCGAGGACATCTTCCTCCCTGAATGACGCCATGAGAATCTCACCGGCCTTGTAGCGCTGGTGGTCGTAGATGATCCTGATTACCCCGTCCTTGCCCTGGACACCGTCCGGATATGACACTCCTTCCCTTTCATCGAGGAGAAATCCGCCCTTCCAGGTTTTTCCGTCATCATCCGATATTAACGCGGTGAGATGCGAGCGCGGCCGCCAGGTCTTGCCTTCGATGAAGAGCTTCACCGCATTTTCCGAAGAGATGTCGGCGTGATTGATTAGGAGGAGGTTTCCTGAAGACAGCCGAGTGATGAAGAATCTTGAGTTTGGCCCACCGAGATTGGAGTTTTCGCCTGGGCTCCAGGTTTTTCCCTTGTCGCTGGAGAAGCTCTGCCCTATTCCGTAGAGTGTCCTGACAAGCATCCAGAGTCGTCCGTCCTTCTTCTCGACGATCATGTGTTCGTCGAAGCAGCGGTGGGCGATGTCGGCGCCGCCCTGCAGTTGGAATGTCCTGCCATTGTCGGAGGATATTGTCATGTTGGAGAAGCGCGCATGCTTCATTTCCTCCAGTTTCGGTCCCTGGCACTCCCAGACGGCCGTCGGCATTGCCCATTCACCGGATGAGAGGACGACTGGCTTGTTCATCATTACGCCGTCGGCGATGCGGACGGGAGACGAGAACTTCGGGTTGGCGGAGTTGGAGTCCTTTGTCCAGGCTCCCCAGACGCCCGCTCGACCGTCGTGTATGTTTCCGTCCTTGCTCATGGACTGCGACCAGAACAGCCACATGCGCCCCTGCGGATCATGCCAGAGGGTGGGATCATATGCGCGGACATTCCCGGGAGGAACGACAACCGCGACAGGCTCGGACCATGTCTTTCCTCCGTCGTCGCTGGTGACGAGCAGGACGAAGTTGTCAGGTCCTTCTGTGACGCCGCCCGAGTACCATGTCGCCCAGAGGCGTCCATTTGGCGCGCATTCGATTCCCGGTATCCCCTGGAACTGCCTGCTGGCGGTGCCATGCCTTGCAGATGATGGAACGCTTACGCATGCCGGGGCCATTGGGTCATTTTCAGGTGCTATGCTCATGTTGTATCTTTTACCCTGTCTGTTGCTTGATTAGGATGCTTTACAATATATTATATGAATCATAAAGCAAACGTATGGTAAGAGCTAATTGAATCGACAGGATGTCTGGATTGGCAGGAAGAGGCGAATTCATGATATCATGTAAATCCTTTAATCCTGTCAATATATTTTTTATTCAGGAGAAATGAGTTCATGGACATTACCCGCAGGACATTTATCTCGGCATCCATCGCGGCCGCGGCAGGGATGGCGATCCAGCTGAAGATGCTCGCGGAAGAGAAGAAGATCCGCAGGATACTTCTCCGTTCATCCTGGCAGACTGTAAACATAGGTGATATCGCGCACACGCCCGGCATGCTGGCGCTCCTGGAGAAATATCTTCCGGACGTCGAGGTCAGGCTGTGGCCGATGAACATCGACAGCGCCGTTGAAAGGATGCTCAGGCACCGCTTCAAGAAGCTGGTTATCGTCGGCGGTGAGACATTGAAGGCGGCGTTCGACGAATGCGATTTCATGCTTCACAGTTCCGGACCTTCGCTGGTCGCCGGCGCTGATCTTGCAAAATGGAGCGAGAAGACCGGCAGGCCGTACGGGATATTCGGGATAACATTCGCCGCGGAGGACAATAAGACAATTGAGATTGTCAACGGCGCCAGGTTCATATTCTTCCGGGATTCGCCTTCCCTTCAGTTCGCCAGGGAGCACGGTGTGAAATGTCCGGTGATGGAGGTCGGGCAGGACGCCGCCTTCGCCATGGACATCTGGAACGACGAGGCCGCCGACAAGTTCACGCGCGCCAACAATCTGGAGATCGGCAAGTTCATATGCTGCATACCTCGCCTCCGCTATACGCCTTATTGGACGATCAAGCCGGGCAAACCTTTCGACGGCAAGAAGAATGCGCGCAACGAGGAGATGAAGGAGCATGACAACGCACCGCTGCGCGAAGCCGTGATCAAAATTGTAAAGGAGACGCAGCTGAAGGTGCTGCTGTGCCCCGAGGACAAGAGCCAGATGGCGGTGGGCAAGGAGATGATCTTCGACAAGCTGCCCGATGATGTTAAGCCGCGCGTTGTCTGGCGCGAGCAGTACTGGATGCCGGACGAGGCTCTCAGCACCTATTCCCGGAGCGCGGGCCTCTTCGGGCTCGAGATGCATTCGCCGATCATGTGCATCGGCAACGGGATCCCGGCGTTAGTATGCCGTTTCGATGAGCAGACAAGCAAGGGGATCATGTGGAAGGACATCGGACTCGGCGACTGGCTCTTTGATTTCGACAAACAGGATGACATAGCCAGACTCATTCCGGCTGTCCTCGAGCTCGCACGCGATCCTGCGGCGGCAAAGGCGAAGGCCGAGAAGGCGCGCGACTTCGTGAGGAACCGCCAGAAGGAGATGGTTGAGATCCTCGGCAGGAGTTTTTAAGTAGGTACGGCCTTTAGGCTGTACCATGTATAAGAATAATAAGAATAGGGGGACAGGCTACGAACAAATTCCAGGTCCAATGTATTCGTTTGTAGTCAATGCCGTAAGGCATGTTCTTAGGTTGTAATTAAAAGATATATTGGAGGGCATATGAAGATTTTTTTGGCTGCGATGTTCGCAATTTTTATGGCTGCATTCCAGAGCCTGGCCGCGGATTCACTTGTAAAGGACGGCGACCGCGTCGTGTTTGTCGGTGACAGCATCACGGGGCAGGGCTTCGGCGGCAGCGGATTCATCAAGCTTTTCAAGGAGGGGATGGATGCCGGCAGGCCGGGGAGCAACGTCACTGTCGTCCCTCTTGGCGGCAGCGGACATACAGTCGGCAGCTGGGCCAATAACGAGAAGCAGAGCAGGGAGAAGGATGTCTTCCTGGATGTAAAGGAATTCAACGTCAGGGAAAATCTGGACAAGGGGGCGGGTGTCCTCATAATAATGCTCGGGATGAACGACAATCTTGCGCCATATCTCAGCGAGGACCCGAAGAGCCTCGACGACTGGGCGAAAAGATACAAGGAACTGATTTCGACATTGAAGGAACGGACAAAGGCGCGCGTAGTTGCTTTGGGTACGATAGCGCCGGACACCGAGGATCCGAAATCCCCGAAGAACCTTGTGATGGCGGAGATGAACAGGCGCGTTGCGGATCTCGCAAAGGAGCTGGGGGCAGTCCTGCTTCCGGTCAACGACGGCATCAATGCAGTTCTCAAAAAAGGCCGGACGTTCAAGCCTGACTTCCATGTGAGCGGCGACTTCGTCCATCCGAACGGTCCGGGCCATGCGGCCATTGCGGTTGCGATGCTGAAGGGGCTCGGGGAGGATGCGGCCGCGGAAAAGCTGTCGGCAAAATATCTTGAGAAATTCTACAATGATGCAAAAGGTGCGCTTCCGTGTCTTTCGTATTCGATTATGAATGTATACCTTCCGCTCGATTCCGATGAGGCTTCTTTTGAGATAAGCTATTGCTGGACGCCCTCTGCTTCCGACAAGTCTGCGGCGAAGGCGGCTCTCTCTGCGCCCGCCGGCTGGAAGATCGAACCTGCGGAACTCGCAGGCCCGTCAGGAACTTTCAAGGTCAGCGGCAAGCTCGATCATCTTGTGAACGTCCTGAAACTGGCTGTGAAGGATGCTGCATCTTCCAAGGAAATGGAGATCAAGATTCCCGCTCCATGGCTCATCGGGCACGGTTTTGTGAACAATGAGATATGGGAGCACGGGACACAGAAGTTCCTGCCGGAAAAGGGAGTGCTGCCGGGAGAGGAGCAGTTCCTGAAAGGTGATGGCTTTGGCAAGACCCCGGAAGGCTGGAAGAAGAGTCCGTTCAAATGGACAAGATATCTTGCCAGCATCGATTATACAGGCGGGAATTCCCCCGGGAACGTCTGCATGTATGCTGTGAGCTTTTCCGGCAACTTCGAAGGTGCGTTCGGCGCCAGATGGATCATGAGCGACAAGGATATGCCTGTGAAGATAACATTGGGCAACCAGACTTTTGCAGGTTCGATGGGGCTTTGTGTCGCGCTGAACGGCGAGAAGATTTATAACGGGCTTATAACTTCTGAGCCGGGGAAGAAGGTCGTTAAGGACGTTGTCCTGAAGAAGGGGATGAACTGTCTCGCGTTCAAGGCGAACCATTGCACCTGGCAGTGGCAGTTCTCGATAGATCTGAGCACTGATAATCCGTCGGATCTCGCAGGACTTGTCCTGTCGACGGTCCCGCCCCCGGAGAAATAATTAACTCGGGAATTGCTGCCCGGGATGACAAGGATTTGTCCTATGATGAAAATATGCCTGGCGTTTATGGCGATATTGGGCGCCTGCCTCCATGTATGTGCTGAACCGCCTGATGCCGAGGAAATGAAGATGTTTCCTGCAGCACAGGAAATTCCAGGAAAGCCTCCTTCCTCCGGTACCCGCTACTGGCATATGCCTTGGCAGCCGCTCCCGGCCGATGGCTGCTACGTGTCAGTGCGCGTGACCGGCGAACCTGGCAGCCGCTCCTATGAACTATGGCAGAACATCTGGGGTGACACCGCCGCTGAACGAGGCATCATCCTCAGCCGAGGCCCCGCCCTGGACAGGCTTTCGCCGGCGGAGTCAGTCATTGATGACAAGATCATCACAGACGTTCCAGATCCAAAAAACCCCGCGAAACCGGCGGCCACTCCAGGTTTCACACGTCCTTTCCTAACCATGGACAAGGAGCTAGGCTATGTGATCCTCGTCTGCGTCTGTGCCGACTACCTGCCAGGCTCAGTGCCGTTGCTTCCGGCGATACTTGTCTCAAAGACAGGTGCCGCCGGATCGTTCGAGTACCGCGGCAAGCTGACAGGAGAACCCGCGGCAGAAGCTGCAAAACGCTGCATATGGAGCGATGGAGGTTCAATTGTAAGGCTTGCCGATGGCCGGTGGCGTGTGTATGTGAACGGGTTCGGACAGGTTCTGTCCATGATGGAGGCGGACACGCTTGCAGGGCCATGGAAATTTGCGCGTGACGCCGCCGGAACCATCCGTGAGATTCTTCCTGATTTCCCTAAAGGTCCGAACCGTGGTGGTTGTTTTCCGACAGTTCTCCGCGTAAATGATACTGACTGGCATCTTTGGATCACCGACACCTGGGTTCCACAGGCCATCTGGCATTTCTGGTCGGCTGATGGCGTGACATGGAAGCCTTATGGCCAGCAACCGGAGATCACCCGAGCCGCCGTGGAAGGACATGGCATCAAATGTATACGCACGTATATTGATCCTGACAGCGGCGAGATCGTAGGTCTGCTCTCGGTATGGGGCCGGCGCGCGGACGGCAATTCCGGCTGGATTCTCCACCGCAGCCGCATGCAGGCCGGACCGCCGCCAGATCCTGCAGCCACTGGTGTGAAGTAGGCAACTTGAGGTTCCCTAAAGGAATAACATGAAGTCTTTACACATTGCGATCGCCTCGACGACCAGCAAGCCAGGCGCAGTTTCCGAAAACCTGGCGCAGATTGCGGAATTCGCAAGACGCGCGTCCGGTGACGGCGCGGATCTCCTCCTGACGCCTGAGCTGAGCGCCTCCGGCTACGGGCCGTATCCGGAAGTAATTGCCACTGCTGAACCGGCCGGGAACGGACCAATATTCCATGAACTGGCGAAAATGACGAAGAGGAACGGTCTTGTCGTCTGCGCGGGATTTGTCGAAGCTTCAGGAGACAGACGATATCTGGCCCATTACATCGTATATCCCGATGGACGATTCGTCGTCCAGCTCAAGAACCGGGTGATGCTGACTGAGCGCCCGTTGGATCCGTCGGGGGAATTAATCCCCCCTGATCCGGCACATCCCTCTGGAGACCCTGCTGATCCCGGCCAGCCGCGAAATCCGCAGTTTACTTTCTTTGACATAAAGGGATTCCGTTGCGCTTTGGTGATATGCGCCGACTGCGGAATTCCGGACCTTGACGGCATTCTTGATCGGAACGGCGTGGAGATCCTGCTTGTTCCGACCGGCGCGGGTGGTGAACGCAAGGATCGTGTGACAAATGAGGCGCTTAGGACGGAGGAAGGACGTCAGAAATATCTCGGACTGCTTGAGAAGCATTTCTTCCCCGGAGCATCAGTTGTCAGCTGCATCAAGTACCGCCGTGCGCTGGCGGCCGTGAACATGTGCGGATATGACGGGCGGAAGCTTTACCATGCCGGACACGGTTCGATCATCACGCCGATGGGAGAGGTGGCCGCCCTGATCCACGGCCTTCCGAATCTCGACCGCCAGAGGCCGATGTATGCGCACGCGGTGATCGACATGGAGGAACATATATGATATGTAGATTCCAAGTTCCAGAAAACAAGCTCCAGGCATGAGAAAAGAAGGAATGAAGAACATGCCTTGCGGCATTGACTACGAACTAATTCAATTCAATTGGAAATAAGCTGGTAGCCTGTCCTCCGTAGCTCATTAGGCGAAGGAGGATTAAGCCCGCAAGGGCTGTTCTTTATGTTTCAAGATTAGAGCTTGTTTGGATTTTGAAGGTCTGGAGTTTGAAATTTACGAACGACAAAAGGAGTGAGTATATATGGGCAGCAAGGCAAATTGGTTCAATGAGGCGCGTTACGGGATGTTCATTCACTGGGGTGCGTATTCAGTCGCCGGTCGCGGCGAGTGGATAATGAACAGGGAGAGGATCGGCAAGGAGGAATACACGAAGAAGTACGTGGACAACTGGCATGCCGAGAAATATGATCCTGCCGCCTGGGCGAAGCTCGCAAAGGACAGCGGCATGGGATACATGG
>CAZDNQ010000181.1:0-8606 GCA_964506605.1 uncultured Victivallis sp.
CATTGGCAAACCGCCTGTAAACACGAAGCTGCCTGAGAATATTAACGGCGAAGTTGTCATCAAGGTCGGCGACAAGATAACCACCGACCATATCATGCCGGCCGGAATCCACCTGAAGCACCGCAGCAACATTCCTGAATACGCCAAGGTCGTCTTCGAATGCTTCACCGAACCGGGAAAGCCTTCTTTCGCGCAGCGCGCAGCAGCCGTCCGTGATTCCGGAAAACATGGTGTCATAGTCGGACGTGAGAGTTACGGACAGGGGTCATCCCGCGAACATGCCGCCATCTGCCCGATGTATCTCGGGATCAAGGTGCTTGTCGCTGTCAGCATGGAGAGGATACATGCCGCCAATCTTGTGAACTTCGGCATCGTCCCGCTGCTTTTTGCGAACCCCGCAGACTACGACCAGATTTCCCAGGGCGACGCCATTAAGATTTGCGGAATCCGCAGCCAGCTTGCGGTGGGGAAACCTGTCAAGGCGGAAATTGTCAAGGCTGCCGGAGGGAAATGCGACATCGAACTGAAGCACAACCTCTCCGCAGAAGACATCGCCATAATCCTCGCCGGCGGCTGCCTGAACTGCTAAAAGTAGGTACGGGCTTCAGCCTGTACCAAGGATTCTAGTATGGTACATCCAAAAGGACGTACCTGCTTCATTGACATCTGCACCAGGCGGATTGGCTACAAACTTGTTTCCAGCATCTTATTTTGCATTCCTGTCAGATAGATGCTCTATTGGAATCATGGATTCAGCAACATTAATGGTCTGGGTGGTGGCCGGTGCTTTCGGCATGGGGTACTTCGTGTATGGGAGGAAGCAGCAGAAAGGCATTCCGCTTGCCGCAGGAATACTCCTGTGCGTCCTGCCGTATTTCATAGGCAATTTCTGGCTGCTTGTCTCCGTCTGCGCGGTCCTGATAATCTCGCCGTTCATAATCAGGGTCTGAATTCATTTTGCCACAGACTTCCACGAGACTGGGTTCTAACATGCCTTGCGGCACTTGTTCGCCTATGGAGGATTGACTACAAGCGTATGCAAATCAATTAAAATGAATCTCTATATATTGAATCATGCTGGTAGTTGACGTCGTAAGACGTGTTCTTGATTACTCAAACCCTCTTGAAGTCTATATATCCGCGATCGACGTCGGCATAGGTCAGCTGGACCCTGATCCTCTGTCCGACATCCAAGCCCTTGAACCCGCTGGCGACCCTTCCTTCAACCGCGGGCTGCAGCAAGCGGGCCCATGTTCCCTTTTCAGATGCGCCGGTCACGATGGCGTCGAACTTCTCGCCTATCCTGTCCTTGAGCAGCATCGCCACTGCGGATTTCGCAACCTGGCGTTCGACCTTCTTCGCCGCATTTTCCTTGTCGGTGCAGCGCTTCGCAAGTGCTTCAAGTTCGTCCTTCCCATACGGAAGGGATGAGTTGGAGAGAACGCTTTTCAAAAGCCGGTGGGTGATTATATCGGGATAGCGGCGGTTTGGAGCGGTTGTGTGGGTGTAATCTTTTACCGCCAGTGCGAAATGGCCTTCGGCTGCAGTTCCCGGATATTCAACCACGTATTCACCAGGTCCCAGGAGCTTGATCACGCTGAGCGACAGATCGGGAAACCGCAGAGGATCTGCGGATTTCGCGGCAAGCAGGAAATCTTCAAGCGCCTTCGAATCAGGTTCGGCAGGAAGACGGCATCCCTTCTCCAATGCGAGTTCGACGATCCTGTCCCAGCGTTTGGGTATGCGTACCACGCGCCGTATCGACGGCAGTTTCCTTGAAGCCAGGAATCTGGCGGAACACCCGTTTGCGGCAATCATGAAATCCTCGATAAGATCCTTCGCCCTGTTGCTCTTCTCCGCCTCCATGTCGTTGAACTTGCCATTCTCGTATCTTGGACGTATCTCCCCTGTCTCAAGGTCGAGTGCGCCAAGCTCCTGGCGTAGCGCCTTCATCTTCTGCGCGGTCCTGTCCTGGAGGCGGAGGTTCTCCTCGAGCCCCTTTACGCTTCCGATCCCCGTAGGCATCGGGCCTGCGCCTTCAAGCCATGATGCAACGCTGTTGTATGCGAGTTTCGCATGGTTCCTGACAGATGCCCTGTAGATGTCGGAGCTTCTTATGGTTCCATTCCCATTCAGGGATATCTCCACAACGATGGCTGCGCGGTCGGAATCGGGATTTAAAGATGTCAGATCTGTTGAAAGCCTTTCTGGGAGCATGGGAAATATTTCGGCGACGGTATAGACCGAGGTCGTATTATGCTGGGCGTGCATGTCGATTGCCGACTGCTTCTTCACAAGTGCATCGACATCGGCTATCGCGATGAATATCTTTGCTCCACCGTCCGGGAGCTCCTCGGCATATGTTAGTTGATCGAGATCACGGGACGAATCGTTGTCTATCGAGGACCAGATAAGGCCCCTCATGTCTTTCATGGAATTGCCGGCGCCGGTCGCCGGGCCTGGGATTTTATCCACATCGGAAACGACCTGATTCGGGAAATCAGGAAGGAGTCCGCGTTCAAGCATGACCCTGTGTGCGATTTCCTGCAGGATTGTCTTCTGCCTGTCAACTGTTTCTGGCATGTTGTCCCTGGATTTAGATGTTGTTTGAAAACAACAATACTTTCTGGATTGCATAAAGACAAGATTGGAAAGGAAGGCAGAGACGTCCATGGCAACATTAGTCAGGAAAAAAAATGAGCTGGACCTGCCGGCCCAGCTCATTGGAATTTGATTCTGGATTATAAGCCTTCTTCCGGATTGTCGTTGAGCTTTTTACCGCCCTGTTTTTCCTTGGCCTTTTCCTTGAGCTTCTCCTTCACATCGTCGGGAATCAGCTTCTTGAGCGCCTCGGCTGCGGTCTTTCGCTGCTCCATGGCGGCCTTGAACGCCTCCTTGTCCTTGGAATTGATGGCTTCCTTTGCCTTCTTGAGCGCGTCTTCAAGCGCCTGTATCGCGTTTACTATGTCAGACCTGCCTGCCTCTGTGGCTTTGGTCTTGTGCTCTTCGAGCTTCTTTATGCGCTCGTCGATTTTGGCGGCGATCTGTTCGGGATTGCATTTCCTCTTTCCGACTTCCCCCTTGCCTGCGCAGTTCCCTGCTGCCGCCTCATCGGTGGTTCCAGCCGATGCAGGGATGATGTAGCCCAGGATGAAGAGTCCGATTGCTGCCGCGATTAGTTTTTTCATTGCCGTTCTCCTTCTTTTTATTTATTCGACTCTCTTTATTGCTTGTTCTATCAGGTACTACCCGGCAGAGGAGGCGAATCTTTCAGATCGGCACGAGATTTTTAAAAAAATCTTTTATAATCATGCTTTCGATATATATTTTTCGTGAACAGGAAGAATATCCTATGGAAGAAAATTCGACATACAGGACGAGGGTTACGCTCCTCCAGAAGCTGAAGGACAGCCACGACGATGTCGCCTGGGCTGATTTCGCCTACTACTACAGGAGCTATATCTACAATATCGCCAGACGCATGAACCTCGGCCATGACGACGCCAACGAGATCGTGCAGCTTGTCCTCCTCAAATCCTGGAACAAGCTCAAGGAGTTCAACTACGACTCGGAGAAGGGGCGCTTCAGGGGCTGGCTATGCCGCGTCACCGGGAACGAGATAAGGAACTACTACCGCGACCAGAAGAAGCGCTATGTCTCCATCGAGGAGTTCAAGACCGAGGACGGACGCAACACGCTGGAGCAGTTCACAGAGCCCGAGATCGAGAAGATCGCTGACGAGGAATGGGAGGCATATGTCCCCAAGCTCGCCTGGAAGAACATCTCGGAGAGCTTCGAGGACAACGCCAGGAAGACCTATGAGCTTTCGCTTGAGGGCAGGTCCCCTGAGGAAATCGCGAAGGCCCTGGGCATATCAAAGAATACCGTCTATGTCCACAAGAACAGGATCAAGGAGAAGATGCTCCCTGAAATAAAGCGACTCAGGACAGAACTGGGATGAAAGAATGATTTTCCGCTTCTGCCTATATGGGTTCCTCAAGAACCAACGGTATTTCGAACCGTTCATGATGCTTTTCCTGCTTGGGAAGGGGAACTCCTTCGCCACGGTCGGGCTGCTGGTGGGGTTTCGTGAGTTCTGCATCAACGCCACCAACATTCCCGCCGGAGCCATTGCCGACCTGTATGGGCGGCGGCGCTGCATGATCTTCTCCTATCTCGCATATATGATATCGTTCGTGATCTTCGGTTTTGCCGCCGACCGGCTGCCGTTCCTTTTCGCCGCAGTGTTCTTCTTCGGCATCGGAGAGGCCTTCCGCGAAGGGACGCACAAGTCAATGATCTTCACCTGGCTCCGGCTCAACAACCGCATCTCCGAAAAAACCAAGGTCTACGGAGTCACAAGGTCATGGTCGAAGATAGGCTCCGCTGTTTCCATACCGATCGCGACCGCCATCGCCTTGTTCACCGACAAGCTGAACGTCCTCTTCCTGGCCGCGCTGGTCCCCTACAGCATCGGCTTCATCTCGCTCTGCACATATCCGAAGGAGCTAGACGGCAGTCCAGAAGGCGGCGGCAGCATCAAAGGGGTTTTCATACACATGTGGCAGACGGTCCGTGATTCCATCAGGATCAAGGGGCTCCGCAGACTCATGGCTGAATCGATGGGGTTCGAAGGATTCTTCGATGTCGTCAAGGACTATGTGCAGCCGATTCTCAAGACCATGGCGCTGGGGCTGCCGGTACTTCTGTCCATTGGCGACGACAGGCGTGGAATCATTCTCATCGGTATGGCCTACATCATATTCCATCTCGGTTCGGCATGGTCCAGCCGGAAAGCCCACCAGCTGAGCGACAGGTTCGGCGGTGAAGACCAGGCGAGCCGTTTCATCTGGTGGTGCATGGCAGGCATCTATCTAACCATGCTTCCATGCCTCGCCTGGCAGTTCTACTATCCGGTGATCGCTGTCTTCTTCATGCTATACCTTATGCAGAGCGTCTGGCGTCCGCTTATCATAAGCCGCTTTGATTCATATTCTCCAGACACCCATGGCGCCAGTGTCCTGTCGGTGGAGAGCCAGGCGCAGACCTTTGCCAAGATGTTCTTCGCACCACTGCTGGGACTGGCGATCGATCTCATTTCGCGCCATGGCGGCGGGACAGGCGGGAAATTCTGGCCGATCGCCGCGGTTGGCATGGCTATCTCAGTCTATATGGCGGTCAGCGCCGGCAAGGCCTCTGGGAAAAAGGCATGACGCCTTGACGCGGCGTGAAATCAGGAGGCCTTTCGCCGAACATGAGACCGAGAGGATTTCTGCCTTGTGACTGGAAACCAGTGATTCCTGCGAACAATAGACTCAAGATCAAGCAAGCTTGAACTTATCATTCTCTCAGCCGTATCGATGCTTCCATGTGCTTTTTAACACATTTCTACTAAAAATGTGTTGACATCTTCCGTTGATAATGTTATAATGTTAATAAATAATAATAAAATAAGAACATTAATATGAACCTGCAACAGGAAAAGATATACAATTATCTGCTGGACAGCGTGGCTGATGGAATATTCAAGAAGGATGACCGTATCCCTACCGAGAATGAACTTGGCCAGATATTCAACACGAACCGCATGAACGCCCATTTTGCGATAAAGGAGCTTGAGCGTTCGGGAATCCTCTGGAGGAACAAGAGGCAGGGGACTTTTGTCAAGAACATCCCAAGCATGTTCAGTGTTGGCAAGTTCAAGAGAAAGACTGTCCGACGTGTCTGTGTGCTCAACCAGCTGTCGTCTGAAATCAGGCACATCCACTTCAATGAAAAGATATTGTCCCCTCTTGAATCCCTGCTGAATTCCGTCGCGATAGAGATCCAATACAAGGATATAAGCGGAATAAAAAATGTCGGAGAGTACCGCAGGCTCCTGGCCGAACTCATGGAACAGGGATGTAATGCGCTGATACTTGTTTCAGACGGGTCAGGAGAGGGAATAGCATTCGACCATCCCGAACTCCTCTCTGATTTCCACAGCAATGTGTTCGTATTCGATCCTGGGCAGGCAATCTGGCAGAACATGCCCTGCAATGTTGTTACAGTGAACATCTTCGGGGAGGGACTGCTGGCCGCGGATTATCTGATCTCCAAAGGCTGCAGGAACATCATCTTCTGCCGGAGGAAAAATTTGGAAAGGATATGGTTGAGGGAACGGTTCCGTGGCATGGAATGCTCGTTCAGGCGGAACGGATTCGATCATGCCCCGAAGACGGCTGAGCTGGGACCAAAAGGCGAAAATGCGGTATTTTTCAGGAAACTGCTCAAGTGCAGGGCGGACGGGACGGCAGTTGTAGCCATGAACGATTCGCTTGCGGTCGAAATGATCGAGGAGGCTGCAGAGCATGGCATTATTTTCGGCAAGGACGTGCCACTTGTGTCCTTTGACGACAACAAGGAATATCTCTCATACGGTCTGACGACGATTGCACCGCCTCTGGGCAAGATAGGAGAATGCCTGGCTAGGATGGTGATGGACAATATCGACAAGGAATCCATCGACCAGATAGTCTGTATGAAAGTCGAATCAAGCCTGATAAAGAGGAATACCGCATGAGTCGGGAACAAATGACATATGGAAAAAGAGATGTGGAAAACGCAGGGCTTCGATCACGTTTCACGCTCATTGAACTATTGGTTGTAATTGCGATAATCGCAATTCTTGCATCTCTTCTTCTTCCTGCTCTTCAGTCCGCGAGAAGTGCTGCAAAGAAATCCATCTGCATGAATAACCAGAGGCAGGTTGGATTTGCCCTGTATTCATATGCAGGCGACCATGCGGACAACTTTCCTTATGCCATGTGGTATCAGCCGGGTCCAAAAACATATTCAGTATGGGATGGGCTTATTAACAGTCAGTTGGGCGGCAAGATGTCCCAGGCTGAGATGTACAATGCCGTGTATTGCACGAAGCCCCTTGATATTTTCATATGTCCATCGGACACGCATGTGCGCCAGGCTGGGACCAATATCTGGTCCACCCGGAGTTACTCCCTGGTTGAAAGGGACTGGCATGAAAATGGATTCGCCAGCACTTCGTGGAGTTCGACACCTCCGACACCACGTTTGACACACAGAATGCCGACGCCATCAACTACAATTGCAGCGACTGAGTGCATTCAGAATCTCAACCGGCAAAACATCGCCGAATACTCATACATACGGAACCCGACGCTGCACAATGGCGTGGGGATACCCCTTCACGGAGCTAACAAATTTAATTACTTGATGGCGGACGTACATGCAGAGTTTCTTGATCGGAACGACACGGTAGGAATTGGCTCCGTGGCCGATCCCAGAGGCCTTTGGACCCTGGATGCAAATGATTAAATATAGGAGAGAACCCTAAATGTCTATAAGTTGCCGTTCAGTCGCATGTGCTGCATTCATTCTGTTTTTTAATCTCGGAATCCATGCTGCCGAAACCAAGATCAAGATCTGCCTTGCCGGCGATTCCACCGTGCAGACATATAAGCCCGGGGAAAGCCTTGTCGGATGGGGACAGGTGCTGAACCAGTTCTTCAATGATGATGTTGTATTTGAAAACCATGCGATAGGTGGACGCAGCACAAAGACATTCATCTCGGAGGGGAGATGGAAGAAGCTTCTGGAAAGCAAGCCGGGCTATGTCATGATCCAGTTCGGACACAATGACGCACATGGAAAGGACAAGCCTGAATCGACAGACGCGAACACTGATTACATGAATAATCTCAGGACCTATGTCGATGAGGCGAAAGCTGCAGGCGTAGTGCCAATCCTCATCTCGCCCATGCACAGGCGCATTTTTGAAAAGAGCGGGGAGCCGTCGGCTGAACTCCTGCCATATGCAACGGCTATGAAGAAGGTGGCCTTGGAAAAAGGAGTCATCTTCGTCGATCTGTATTCCGCATCTGGAATACTGCTGAAGGACCTGGGGAGCGAAGGCTCTCTTGATCTTTTCTGCAGACCATCTGACTCATCCCACTTCTCCCGCAAGGGCGCTGAGAAGATGGCAGCCTTGATCGTAGGTGAATTAAAAGCCCAGAAATGCCCGCTGGCTGCTTATGTAAGGGACATTCCGCTCAGTTCAGTTCCGGAAAAGCCGGTGTCCAGGCAGGCGCAGGCGGTGAAGGGCAGCGTACACCTGTTCGGCAAGGATTCAAATATAACAATGAGCTATGACGGGGGCGACGAAGGGATCTCAGGATGTTTCGCCGAATGGATGAAGGAGGAAAAGGAGAAGCGGCTTATTGTCACCGTTCCCGCCGGACCCGAATGGACAAAACACACCTTCTCCTTCACGCCAAAGGCGAGTGGAAATCTTCTCCTTATACTTATGGGCGAAGGCAAAGACGTGTTTGTCTGCTACGATGATGTCGAGGCGGAAGGATGCGCGGTGTCAAACGGTGATTTCGAGAGAATTGGAAGCAACGGTGTCCCGGAGAAGTGGAGCGTGCTCAACAAGCCAGTCGTGGTTACAGGCGAGAAAGATGCTCATTCCGGGAGGACATATGTCAAATGTTCGAGCGACAACAGGTTGAATTACAACCTCCAGGCGGAGGCGGGCAGGAAGATTGCAATCAGCCTCTGGACAAGGGCTGATGACCTGAAGTGAACAG
>CAZDNQ010000182.1:0-8596 GCA_964506605.1 uncultured Victivallis sp.
TGTCACTACGGACCAGTGGAAGCCGATCACTGCAACACCGATATCGGGATATCATTTCGTTGGATGGACAGGCTCTCCGACGCTCGTGTTCGAGGACGCCTATTCCAGTTCCACCCGGGTGAAGATCCCGGATGTGACAGATCCATTTGACGATACTGTGAAATGGAACGCCGACTCGACTGCGATCGCCTGGTTCGAGCAGGACGACATAACGCTCGGGCTTGTGGCGTACTATCCATTCAACGGGGATGCATCAGACAACACGGGGAATGGAAATGACGGTACGGTGCATGGTGCCACCCTGGTCCCGGACAGGTTCAACAACGCAAACCGCGCGTATTCCTTCGACGGCGTGAACGACTATATCGACTGCGGGAACGACGGGAGCCTGGATCTCGAGAAGTTCTCCGTCTCGTTCTGGGTTAAATCCGACCATGCTCCAGGAACATTGGCAGACACATTCATCCTCAGCAAGGACACCAATTATGCCGCCATCTGGGACAATACCAGCAGCCCCAATCCAGAAGTCTTCTTCTCCGACGGGACTTCGGAGTACAGCGCAGTCGTATCATCCGATCTTGTCGCTGACAAATGGTATCATATCGCCGCGACATACAACCAGGACGTACTTATGCTGTTCGTGGACGGGAAGTTCAACAGAAGCATAGCCGCTAATGAAATACCACAGACAAGCGTGAACCCGCTATGCATTGGTGCAAGCAGCGCGCTTGGCGACTTTTTCAAAGGCATAATAGACGATGTCAGGATATACGACAGGGCGCTGGCTTCCACTGAAGTCACGAAACTCTATAACCTCAAGACTTCCAAGATAACCACGAGCGCGTCGCCTGCCGCCGGAGGATACGTGACGCCTTCCCCGAACATTGTCGTCAACACCGAAGACAACATCCAGATCGCCGCATATCCCAACGCCGGCTACAGGTTCAGCAAGTGGACAGTGTCCGGCATCGCCTCGCTTGATGATCCCAGCTACCAGATATGCGATCTTACGGTCGGGGGAAGCTCGACATTGACCGCTGTCTTCGTCGCCGACAAGACGCACAACCTGGTTTCACTTTCCTCTACTAATATCTCCCTTAAGAACGCCATGATTCAGATCCTCAACCAGGTCGGCCTCACCTACGATTCGACCACTTCAAACAATAACCTGAAATCCATGGGCGGGGACAGCCAGATCCTGAGTCCTGATCCCGACATCCACGACCAGCTATGGACCGATGCCCTTGTGACGATATTGGACCCGATGGGCCTGACATTCAACGTGTTGAATTCAAAGATAGTCCTCTACAAGAAGACTTCGTTCCCGGGACAGGCGACATTGACAATGAACTTCAACCCGACAGGCGGTGGTGCGACTTCTCCGACCTCCGGACTGGTTACGACCATGGTTGACACCGGCATTGCTACCAACATCCAGGCGCTGCCGTGCAGGAACTACCATTTCGTCAACTGGACATGTTCCGCCAATGCAGCCATAGACGACGCTTCCAGCTCGAAAACTACTGCCACTCTTCAAGATGATTCCACCGTCGTTGCGAACTTCGCACATGACACCGCCACGCTGACGATGGCTGCCGCCAACGGCACGACAACTCCGGCAATAGGCGCCCATGCCGGACAGAATACGGCGACGGCGATCGCGATAACTGCCAGTCCTGCCGCCGACTATCATTTCGTCAACTGGACCGTTACTGCCGGTTCTGCGACAATCGCAAATGCGAATTCATCAAGCACGACCGTCACTCTTACCGGCGGCGATGGTTCAGCCGTGACGGTCACTGCGAATTTCGCACACAACACCGCGACGCTGACGATGGCCAAGAACGGCAATGGAGGCATCAACCCGATACCCGGCATATATACTGACCAGCTCACCAACACGCTGATACCGGTCACCGCCACGCCAAATGTCGGATACCACCTGGTGAACTGGACGGTTGTGGGAAGCGCCACGGTAGACGTTCCCGGTTCGGTGAATGCAAATGTCACCCTCACAGGATTGCAGGGTTCGTCTGCGACGGTCACTGCGAACTTCGCAATAGACAACTATCCGGTCGTGTTTGAAACAGATGGGAACGGCACCGTGAACGGAGAAGGCACCGTGACCCAGAACATCAACTACGGTTCGGACTGCATTCCTGTGACAGCTGCGCCAAACGCAGACTACAACTTCGTCAATTGGACTGGCGACGGCGGCCCGTATGCCGACAACCCGCTCACAATTGCAAATGTCTCAGGACCGATGACCATAACTGCGAACTTCGCGCACAACCAGGGCTCGATAATTGCGGATATGACTGGCAACGGGACAGTAGATTTCGTCAATGGAACCTATGACACGAAGACTGAACTGGATATAAGCGCCACCAATTCTGATGTCAATTACACCTTCATCAACTGGACGACAAGGGGTGAGGTCGCCGTCAAGGAACCGATGCTGGCAAGCACCAAGATCCAGCTTACCGGCCAGGAGGGATGCTCTGGAATAGTCACCGCAAACTTCTTCAACACCTCCACCAACGAGCTGACTTCAGGTGTTCCGGCTGACATTGCCATTGGAGCAAGGTTCAGCAGGAAGGTATACAGGATTCTTGTTGGTGCTGAGACGAAGCTTGTCGTGACGACCACCGGTGACGCCGTCGGAGACTGCGACTTGTACGTGAGGTTCGGGGCTGTGCCATCACCCGAGGAATATGACGCGAAGAGCACAAATACAGGCAACGATGAATCTATAACAGTAAAAAATCCCGATTCAGGATACTGGTACATCCTTGTCTATGGATACAGCGTCACCCCTTATGAGAATGTAGTGCTTACTGCGACGTTGTCCTCCGATCTTCCCGGCAAGGCCGCGCTCACCAGCGTGTCCACGACAAAGAGCGACATGGTCTCACTCGGCTGGACTGCAGGCGCCAATGCAACTTCATATGACATCTACCGTTCGAAGACAGGTCTTTTTGAGATGGCCACGCTGCTGACATCAGGCACGGGAATAGCCGGACTCACCTTCAATGATCAGGTCTCCAATGCGGACGGACCGGAGGCCGGGACGCAGTACTACTATTGGATTGTCAGCAAAATCGGTGCCGCCGCCAGCGCGCCCAGCAATATGATGACAGGCTACCTGAGCGGTTCATCAACCACCACTCTCAAGAATGGAGTCGCGATGACCGGGCGTTCAGGTGCTACTGGAACGACCATGAAATACCAGATACTGTCCCCGGCAAGCCCGGCGCAGGCGCTGCTGGAGATCAAGGCGACTATCGGCACTGGAGACTGCGATATGACTGTCGTCGACGGAAATGGTAATGTAAAGTACGGCGTACGGCTCACGAGCGACGAGACCATCCGCATAGAGAATCCAGACGCAGGCATGGTCTATGAAATATTCCTCTATGCTAATTCCGCATATTCAGGCCTGACGCTGATGGCGAAGTTCTACAGCACGGCGCCGGTGGCGCCGACAGGCCTGGCAGCCTCGGACGGCACTTATCCGGATGCGGTCGTGGTTAGCTGGAAGGAATCCGCGGGCGCGACATCATATGAGATCTGGAGGGCTGAGAAGATCGGGTCGGTTGTCCCGAAGAGCTCCGACGCTGCTAAACTTGCCGAGACATCGGACAGTTCTTTCTTTGACAATATAAATCTTTCCACAGGCAAGATTTATTATTACTGGGTCAAGGCCAAGGTAACTGATTACACAAGCGCGTTCTGCAGTACCCCAGCCAGCGGCTATATCTCCAATGTGCCGGTCGCACCGGCATCCTTTACGGCAACCGACGGCACGTACTTCGACAAGATCCGGCTGACCTGGCCGAAGGTCGCAGGGGCGACATACTATCTCATCTACAGGGATACGGTCAATGTCATGCCCGCCACAGAGATCGCCAGAGTGGACTATTCCAGCATCCTCTCGACATACACCTACGACGACATGGGCGGCGTCAATCCGAAACCCAACACAACTGTGGCGAAATATTATTACTGGGTGGTTGCAGTGAACGCAAACGGTTCGGCTCCTGCGAAGATGGACAGCGGATACATCAGGAACAAGGCTCCGGCAAGCGTCGCCGCCACAAAAGGCACATTCTTTGAGACTATAAAGATCACCTGGACGGCCATAGACGGTGCGACAAGCTACAATGTCTGGAAGGCATCAACAGCGACAGGCGTAAAAGCGATCATAGATACACCTTCCGAGCCTGTTTCTTATGACTCTGTCGGCAATGATGGAAATACCTATTACTATTGGGTTGAGGCAAGCTACAACGTGGATTATGTCAGCCTCCTGAGCGCTTCAACCAACGGTTACGCTAAGACCGCGGTCCCGACGACACTTGCAGCCCCGTCCCTGAAGAGCGCAAGTTGCGGCGCATACGATAGCGAGGTTGTCCTGACCTGGGGAGAAGTTGCCGCTGCCGCTTCATACAATGTCTACAGGAAGATACTGACATCTGATCCATGGGTGAAGATCAACGGCGCTCCCATAACCCTCCTGAAATATTCCGACACGCCACCTGCAAACGGACAGAAATATCTTTATTCTGTGACGGCCGTCAACGGTGCGGCTGAAAGTCCCAAGAGCGCGAGCAAGACCGGTTATGCGGCAGGCAGCAGCTTTGCCCTGCCCGCAAATGCGACTGTCGTCAACAATCTTGCCGGAGCACTGCTTAGCGAGACAATGTACAGCATAGATGTGCCTGCCGGCTGCAGCAGGCTCGTGGCAAAGGTCGAGAATGTGAACGACGGCGGATCCTGCGATATATACGCCAAGCTAACTTCGTATCCGACTACTTCTTCGTATAACGCCAAGGGTGCTCTGATCTCAGGAACAAAGGCTGACAAGAGCCTTAGTGTGACAAATCCTGCGGAAGGCATCTGGTACATCATGCTTGTCGGCACCGGCACTGCAGGATATACAAATGCAGATCTTACTGTGACCTATTATTCCGCCGCAAACATAATTTTAACACAGGTCCCGGAGGACGATCTGGCTGTACCGTTCACCGCGACATTTAAAGGAAAGCTTCAGGATGGATCAGGCACCGGCATTCCGGGAGTCGTCCTTGGCGCAAGGGATCCTGTGACAGGTCTCGAGACATGGCTGACCAAGACGGATGCCGGCGGAAACTTCACATATTCTGCGAAGATCCTCGGGGAAGGGGAGTATACCTACGATTTCTTCATCACTGAAATACCGGATTATACCACTTCGATTGCCAGCTGGACCGTCAGGACAAAGAGGAATCCTGAGAATTCACAGTCGCTCTTCGACTTCGCAGGTTATCTGGCGGCAACACCTGTCCCGCTCAGCACAGACAGCCTCGATGATGAGCTGGCGCAGATGCAGCAGTATCTGAACATAAGAAGAGGTTTTGCCGACGGACCACCAGATCCGGACTATTCTGAAATGTGGGTCAACAGCACCATCGTGGAAGCCGCTAAGGATCCGAAGATCCTTGCCAAGCTTGATTCCGGCCTTTATCTGCTGCTCTATGGAACCGAGGGCGCCGCCTGCGGCAACGGAATGTCAGTGAATCCTGCCCTCACGGCAAGTCCTCTGCTGGTGCATGTGGCGGAGGACAAGGTGGCTTCAGTGCTTGGCGGCCTGAAGGAAGTGAGGCTGATTGACAATGAATTCGCCGACGCTGTTGCAGCCGGAGATATCGGCGTGGTTGCGATTGCCTCGTATTACAATCCGGACGAGGTTGATGACAACTTCGACTGCGATGTGTCCCTGTACGCCAACGAGGAGATCGAGCTGCTTTCAGAGATAGCCGGCAACTGGGAGGAATTGAGCACCTTTGGCCCCTTCAAATATTCCGGCGATGTAGAAGTCTCTGAAGCTGACGTGAGACTCCCGTCCACCGGCAGGCGGATCGGCGTGATGTCCACCACTTTCATCAAGAAGTAGGTACGGCCTTCAGGCTGTACCATCTTAGCGTCTTGCAGTAGGTACGGGCTTTAGCCTGTACCATCTTTGCTTGAGCCTCCGCAGGATGGCGAAATATTGTAGCCCATGGGCTACAGCCCTATCTTTATCTTAACCTGGACATGCATGCCGGGAAACGACGCCAGAAGATTTACCACGGAGATGCACGGAGCTAGGGGCGTCAAGCACCGAGAGCTTCAAATCGGCGCCCTCGTTGCGAGACCACCTATTTGAAGCCAGTTGTCGTGGAAAAAACAGGAGGAGTTCCCAATAAGAAGCCAGAGAAAGAATTTCAATGGGCGCGATTTGCTCCGTCTCATTTTCCTAATACAAAGCATTTGGCTTTCGTCTGCTTGCCTCAAAGTCAATCAGACGAAAGCCAAATCTCCGTGTTCTCATTACTCCGTGTCTCTGTGGTTGGTCCTGTCTTCGAGCGGGATTTAAGATTTACGATGGCGCGAGCACCGCGTCTCTAGAGGAGCGCGATCTCGGGATAATATCCCGAGTTACTATGTACACATGCCTGAACGGAAGCAGCTGCACAATTGAGAATGACACCTTTCCGCCGCCCTGTCTTTGCGCGTTTAAACATGCGTAATCCCCTTGACTGTCAATGACTTTTGTGTTAAAATACAATATCAGATTATTTGTGTGACAACCACAGGGGGGCTTTATGCCTAAAATAGCAGTTTTGCCTGTCTTTTCGTATTTCCTCTCTCATGTAATTCAGACCAGGGGTCCTCGATATGAAGAATAGATTTTTATCTTTCTTATCTCTTTTAATGGTGGCTTCATTTATACCAATACTTTGTATGAAGGGCGAGGGGCTCCCATTTACAAGCAATTGGTTGAATGCTGCAACTATTGGTCTCCAGGGTTACAGTATTGACATTGTCAATCCAGCACCAAACTCATACCGCGCCTACTATTCTGCATCATCATCCGTCATTAGTTCATCAACCTCAACTGACGGTCTTGTATGGACTCAAGATCCATCCTTTTCAGAGATTGGAATGAATCCATGGGTGTTTAAGGTCGGAGACAACCATTGGCACATGATATATGAAGATACGATTGGAGAAGAGCACAGGTTAAGCTTGGCAACGTCTGCAGACGGAGTTAACTTTGAACTTGAAAGTTATTCAGTTCTCTCAGGAAATGCTGAGGATGACAAATTTAACGGTTTTTATAACCTCAGTTTTCCTGCGGGAACCAGGCTCGATAACGGTAATCTGAGGATATACTATACTGCTGGTGGAACTGCTATAAAAAGTGCCATGTCTTCTGACAACGGCGTAACATGGACACGCGAAGACGGAATTAGAATGCCTTTGGCTGTCGAGCCTGAAATTCTCAGAACCAGTACCGGATGGCGTCTTATATATACTGACTGGGCTGCGGCCACTGAAGGCAAAAGAATACTTTATGCCGACTCGGTTGATGGGCTAAACTTCAATTACCTCGGGGAGATCTTGAGTATCAATCCCGATCAGCCCAGCATGAAATGCATGTCACCGGAAATCTCTATTGCTCCTGACCACTCTATCCGAATCTATTTTTCTTTAGGAAACAATCCCGCCGTCCCAGGGATAATTTATGAAGCTTCTGCACCTGAGGGATGGGTAGATATTGTGACAGGAAGCATCAACTACAACTCTGCCACCTTCACCGAGTCCCAGCAGAATATCGGGATGATCGACAATTCGGTGCCGGTGGTGCTGACTCTCACTGGCGATACCTTCGCAGCGGGACCTGCAGAAGATCTCATGATGACTGGCAAGGTCAATGTGACGAATCTTCCGGCTGGCATGGTGGCGTCGATAAAGAAGACCAGTGATACGACTGCGACTGTTGAGATCTGGGGTTCCGCATTTCCGCATGACAACGCAGACGATGTCAATAATCTTACCATAGCGTTCCAGAATTCAGCGTTCACCGGCGGCAATGCCGCGGCGATAACAAACTCGACTAAGAACGATCTCAAGATAGATTTCTTCGGGCTTACCGTGACCAGTACGGCGGATACGGGTGCGGGTAGCCTCCGGCAGAGGGTGGCTGATGCTGTTGCGGGCGACGTGATCGGGTTCGCCGATGGTCTGGGCACTATAACCCTGAGTTCCGAGATTGTGATCAGCAAGTCAATCGATATCGAGGCGATGAGCCCGGAAGATGTGGTGATCAGCGGAAACAATGCATGCAGGATTTTCAAGATATCGGGTTCGGATACTATCGAGGTCTATTTGGGCGGACTGACCCTGCAGGATGGTTTGGCGGCGCAGGGCGGTGCTATCTATGTTGACGGCGCAGACAATTCCGACAAGACTGTTTTCATCGAAAACTGTATCATCAAGAACAACAATGCCTCTCAATACGGTGGAGCCATCTTTGCTGATGCATCGGCGGGTGCAATGACAAATCTTGTTATTGCTGGCAGCACGATAAACAACAATAAAGTTGAAAGCAATACAATTCCAGTCTCAGGGGGTGCCATCTACGGAACAACGCATAATGGTTCAGCTTTTGATCAATACAATATGAGCATCCTGAGCATTGCGCTCATCCAAAGCACAATAACTGGGAACTTTGCCCGGGGAACGTCATCGGCAGCCATTGCTTCAGGCGGCGCTGTTTACTTGACTCACT
>CAZDNQ010000183.1:0-8463 GCA_964506605.1 uncultured Victivallis sp.
CCGTCGCCAGACGGGGCTTTTTTTTGCCCGTAAGGCGTCAGCCCAGCACAGGTTAAGGATGCCCGCGACATCGGGAATCTCAAATCCCGGTCGAAGAGACCAACCACAGAGACATGGAGATTTGGCTTCCGTCTGATTGACTTTGAGGCAAGCAGACGGAAGCCAACTGCTTTGTATTGGGAAAACGAGACGGAGCAAATCGCGCCCCTTGAAATTATTTCTTTGGCTTCTTTTCGGGAACTCCTCCTGGTTTTTCCATGACAACTGGCTTCAAATCGGTGGTCTCGCAACGAGGGCGCCGATTTGAAGCTCTCTGTGTTTGATGCCCTGTCTCCGTGCTTCTCTGTGGTAAATCTTCTGGAGTCGTTTCTCGTCATGTCTGCACGGATTGCTAATAGTCTCGAAAAAGAATGGACTTCCAAATAAAGGAGGAAAACCCGCGATCCTAACAATGAATTCCTATGACGCATTGCCCGTCCTCCCCCGATTTTTAGCTCTTACAACAGGCGGCGGCTTGAAAGATCCCCGGTTTTGTGGTAGAAGTGTCCCATCTGTTGAACCAATTCATGAAAACACATCCAGAGGACCACCACATGAAAATATTCAGACATATCCTGCCGGTATTTATGCTCTTCGTAGCCTTTGCAGTCGCCGGCGAGGAGGCTGCGCAGGACAACTTGAAGAAGGAGAAGGCGTTGAAGGTCATGAAGATCTCGGGCGCCGCCCAGGCCTATGTCGAAGCGCTGCTTGAAGGGGTCAGGCAGTCGCCGATACCCGCCGAAGACAAGGAGATCTACTGCAAGTTCGCCACAGTAGACACCCTGATGGAGTATTTCCTGCCTGTCTATATGGAGAACTACACCGAGGAGGAGCTTGACGCCATGATTGTGTTCTATTCGACTCCGGTCGGGCAGTCCATCGTGAAGAAGAGCCTTCCCATTGTAAGGGAGCTCAGGAAGTCAAGCCTCCAGTGGGGCATGGTGGTGTCAGCCAGGGTGAATACTGAAAAGGCCCGGCTGGCGGCGGAAAAGGACAAATAATCGGATGCGCAGCCAGACTGGGAAAAAACAGAAGACTGAAGGTACGGTCAGGATTAATCCGGACTCTGGCAAGACCTTGTCCGCATATAGTTTAATGGATGGAGATTCCCCGCCGGTGGATTTCGAGCAGGTGAAGAAGTCCTTCAAGATAAGCAATTCGGTCACTTCCAGCCATTATTCCAACGTGAGGACGATCGGCTTCGGCGGTGTCGGGCTTGTCGTCGGCGCGCGCGATCCCAACCTCGACCGCGATGTCGCGATAAAGATGCTGCGGGCCGAAAACAAGAACAAGATACAGGAAGTTGAACGGTTCATAAGGGAGGCCAGGGCTACCGCCGGAATCGAGCATCCCAATGTGATACCGGTCCACGAGATGGGCGTGATGGAGGGGGTTGGAGTCTTCTTCTCGATGAAGAAGGTGCAGGGCGAGAACTTCAACACCGTCCTGGAGGGTTTCAGGAACGGCAAGAAGGAATACACGGAGAAATATACGAGGCGCCAGCTCCTCGAGATTTTCTTGAACGTATGCAACGGTGTGGCATATGCCCACAGCAGGGGCATAATCCACAGGGATCTCAAGCCGCACAACGTGCTGCTGGGTGATTTCGGCGAGGTGCTGGTCATGGACTGGGGCCTCGCGAAGGTCATCGGTTCCAAGGAGGACGATCAGCCGCCGAGCAAAACCCGCAGGAAGATAGAGGCGCCCGTGTCCGGTGATTCCTCTGTGACGATCGATGGGACCATTAGCGGCACCCCAAACTACATGCCTCCAGAACAGGCCGAAGGCAGGGTCTCAGAACTCGATGAAAGAAGCGACATCTACAGCCTCGGTGCGATACTTTACCAGATCCTGTCATATGAACCCCCGTACAAGGGAGCCGACCTCCATCTGGTCCTGGAACAGGTGAGGAAAGGCAGTTTTATACCTCCCCGCAAACGTTTTCCGGAATACAGCATTCCCCGGGAACTTGACGCGATCTGCCGTAAGGCGATGGCCTTTGAGAAGAAGGACCGCTATCAGACCGTGCAGGAGCTTGTCAGGGACATCAGGAACTACATAGAGGGCTTTTCCGTGTCGGCTCATCCGGATTCTGCACTGGTGAAATTCAGGAAGCTCTGCTTCAGGCATCCTGCGGTCTCGTCCACGGCCGCTGCAATGCTGGTGATTTTCGCAGTAGGATATGTGACCCTGGAAAGCGTCCTGTATTACAACTACCTGAAGACCGTCTCGGCCGCCGACAATGACAGGAACATTGGAAATTCAGAGCTCAGGGAGGCCGAGGAAAAATACAGGGAGCTTGACGCAATGGCCGCAAAAAGGATCGTCAGGGAGGAGTCCAAAAAGGAGGCTGAGCTTTCAAAGGAGGTGGATGAACATTACATGAACGCCGAGAACAGGTACGAATCGGCTGTAATCCGCTACACTTCAGTCCCGCCGCCCTATGCCAGGGCCACGGAGGTTAAGGAAGGGCTCATGGACATCATGTTCCGCCGTATCAAGTATTCCGTCATGGTGGGCAAGTATGAGAACGCGCAGAAATGGATCAGCTTCATCCATCTGTGGTGCGGGAAAAACCTGGAGAAGCTGTCGCCCGAGAACAAAAACACCATACAGACCTTCGAAGGCGTGGTCCGTGGCGACGGATACATTGCGGTAAGGACGAATCCTTCCGGCGCTTCTGTGATTATGTCGAAGCTTGTGGACAATGGCGATGGCATACTCTCCGAGACCGGGCTGAAGGATCTTGGGATTTCGCCAGTGAAGGAGTTTGTGATTTCCAAGGGATCGTATGTCCTCAGGATAAAAACCGGCGGACGTCCTGATGTCGTCTTTCCTGTGGCGATAAACCATGGTGAGGAGGAATCTGACGAGATTGCGATCCCGGCGTCAGTTCCTGAAGGGATGGCATATGTCCCAGGAGGGAAATTCTTCATCGGCGGGGAGAACTCGCGCTACTACCGCTCCCATGAGATGTCGATCCCGGGTTTTTTCATTAAGAAATACGAGGTGACTTTCGGAGAATACATGGAGTTCTGGAAGAGCCTCGGCACTCCCGGTGAGAAGGACAGGCACATGCCCAAGATAGTTTTCGACATTTCCGACAGGATGCTCCGCAGCGCCTGGGATCCGGAAATGAGGCTCATCAGCCCGTTCAAGGAGGACCTGCCGGTAATTGGAATTCTAAATGGGTCGGCCGAAGCATACTGCAGGTGGCTCGGGGAGAAGACCGGCAGGAAGATAAGCCTGCCTACCGCTGAACAATGGGAGAAGGCGGCACGCGGTGTCGACGGGAGATGCTTTCCGTGGGGCGATGGATTCAACGCGGATTTTGCGAACATAAGTGAAAACACGGAAGCCAGGAAGAAGTTCGGCTACTGGGCGCCTCCGGGATCTTTTCCAAAAGACGTCTCCGTCTACGGCGTCTTCGACATGGGGGGGAATGTCCGCGAACTGACGTCGAGCAGGTTCCTCGACGGAGGACAGTTCTTCCAGATCAAAGGCGCCAGCTCCTCCACCACGCGCCGCTTCCTCTATTGCGCCTACTCCAGCGACACACCTGTCGCCCCGACAGATGTGGGTTTCAGATATGTGATGCCTTTGGAGGAGAAGTAAGGGGGGCCGCCAGTTGATAGTCGTCAGTTGCCAGTTGGGGAATATAGTGGAGATGCAGAACTGAATTCAGGATGACCTGGATGATTGTTCAGTCAAGTTTCAAATTACGAATCACTTTCTTTCAATCTCCCCGGCCTTTCCTTCCTGTTCGGAGCCCTTCTTCACCATCAGCCTTTCGCCGATGACGACGCAGTTGAAGAGCGCGCGCCCGATCTGGTCGCGGGTCATGAAGGAGTTGTCTCCTGCGGTCTCCGCCAGCGAGATTACGACCTGGTTCCGGAGATCATAGATCTTGAACGCCAGGGAGTCATGCTCCCATACGGCCGGATTTGCGAGTTCGATTTCGGAGGAGCAGCGCACCAGCAGCTTCCCGTTGTCCCAGAAGGCCCAGAACTCGTTTGCGACAGGCGAAAGGGGCGCGACAAAGGTCACCCAGTCCTTCTGGAAGGCGTCCGCAGGCAGCTTCTTGCGTACTTCGTCATTGAACTCCTTGCGGAAGGCCATCCTGATCCTCTCATAGAGCTCAGGGGTCGGGAATTCGGAGTTCATGCGCGTCTTGAAAAGATAGGCCTTCATCTCCTTCATGTCGATATTGACATCCGTGCAGTCGGCCGGCACCGCCGAATCCTTCTCATATCTGCTGACATTCGTTATCTTGAAGCTCTTGCCTTTCACCTCGATGCCGAGTTCCTCTATCTTGTAGTCGGCCTTCTTGACAGTGACGCATATCTTAAGGGCCGGCATGAATATCTCGGCATATTTGCTGTTGTCGTCCGCGTCCAGCTTTGGATTAAGCATATGCAGCTTGAACACGAATCTTTCGTTGTCCATCAAATTCTCCACGTCTATCTCGTCAAGATACCATCGGTAGAGATGCCTCGCTATCTCGTAGAGGTAGGTCTTGTCCAGTACCTCCGCCGGTAAGGCGGCGGCTTTTGCAGATGCTCCCGGGGCTGGCGCCTCCTCCGCTGTGAAGGCTGCCTGTGACATGGCGAGCAGGGAAAAAGCTAGAACTAGTGCCGGAAGGATTTTCATTTGGAGTTCACTTTCTTTCTTAGGGTATAGTAACGGTTTCCGCCTATCGAGCCGTTGAGCGAGTCGGGGATGGCTACGAAGTCCCCTCCTGGCCTGTAGTAGTCCTTGTCGGTCATCCATGAATATGCACGTCCGGTCACAGCTATCTTCTTTATGATCTCCAGCCCGGCGAAGCGGTCCGCCTGCTTAATCCCGCCTTCGACATACGCCTCCGCCAGCCCCTGCGCATAGTTGAGGAGTTCGGCGAACTTGCCTGGCTTGGCGCCCTTGTTGGCGAGTTTTATAAGGTACTGGAGCCTCTCCTCGACGCGCTGGGCTACTACGGCCCTGCCTTCCTCGTCGCGGTAGAACCCGTCGCACTGGCCCTGGGCTGTTATTATATCTATTATGTCCTCGGATTTCACGTTGGCGACATGCTCCTGGCGGTATCCCGGTGGAATATGCTTTATCCTGCAGTGGACCACCCACAATATCTGCACCATGCCGATCTTGCTGTCATCCATGCTCTTGTATCCCTTCTCCCCGGGGAAGGGGTTCTCGTTGATCATCAGGCGTGCAAGATATCCTGTGACATACTCCACGCCGTCCACTTCCGCCGGCTTCGCGTCCTGCGCAGCAGCAGGCTGGCAGAAAGAGAATAATATGGAGAGCAGGAAAAGCTCCGCAGCTGTAGAAAGTATTTTGTTCCAGATGCCGTTCATGTCTGATATTCTGATATCGAAACGCGGAAATCCAAGTCTGGAAATTAAAATTGTCCGTAGAAGTTCAGCGGGAATTCCTTGATTATTGAAGTAGAAGGGTCTAGCTTTAACTGTTGCCTTTATGGCGAAAGTAGTTGAAGGAAATTCCGCAGATGCCTGATTCCGAGAAATATCTCCTGGAAATATTGGAAGAACTTGTACACGGCAAGGTGGAGTTCATCGTATGCGGTGGACTTGCCGCCGTGCTCCATGGCGTTGAGAGGCTTACCTTGGACATGGACATCTCTTTGTCAATGAAACCGAGCAATCTGAAACGTTTTTTAAAAGCCATGAGGAAAATGAACATGGTTCCAAGGGCGCCTGTTCCAGCCGAAACCATAATGGATAAGAAGATGCTGGAAACGATAGTCAATCAGAAAGGGGCCCTTGTTTTTACATTTGTCGGTAGCGACAGCCCATTCAAGCAGATTGATGTCTTTATAACTGAGGAATTGTCCTTTGAGAAGCTGCGTCCTTATATTTGTCCAGTTGAGCTGGAGGAAGGATGCAGGATTGCCATCCTTTCCGCGGAAAAGCTTCTTGAGATGAAGCTCAGGATAAATCCTCCGCGTGAAAAGGATATTTCGGATATCCGCGCCCTTAAGGGCATCTTGGGGAGGAGAAAATGAAAAAGACATGCGATATGAAGGACAGGATGTCGGTTTTACAGAAGATATCTGAGTGCCCGGCGGAATATTTCGACGGACATACGGATTTTTCAAAGCTTACGCCCAAGGAACGTCTTCTCTGGCTGTCAAGCGCAAACTATCTTATCTTCAAGGCTTCAGAAAAGAATTCCAGTCTTGGCTGCTCCCGTTTTTTCAGCAGGAAAAAAGAAATTATCTCTTCATCTCGAGCCGGTACTTCTCAGGGGAGATCCCGGTGATCTGCTTGAAGCGGCGGCTGAAGTGGAACGGATCGGAATATCCGAACTGCATTGCGATCCTCGCAATACCCCCTCCGGAGCTTGACAGGGCCTCCGCCGCCTGCATTATCTTCAGCCTGTCGACATAGTCCTTCGGCGAAGTGTCGGTGTGCGCGTGGAACACACGCCGGAACTGCGCCTCGCTCAGGCTGCAGAACTCGGCCATTTCCGTGACCGTCCAAAGCTTCTCCGGTGAAGACTTTATCTCATCGATAAGGGCGTTCAGGAACGGATGCCTTCCCTTGTCCTTGAGATCCCGGTTCTCGAAATAAAGATCCACAATCAGCTTCTGGAGCTCGATGTTCGCCTGGATCTGCGAATTCCGCGAAGGATCCGAGACCTTCTCTATTATTGGCAGAAGGCGCCGGGCCTTGCCCATTTCAATTATGCCGTCCTTGAAAATCCCGGTCTTGAATAGACAGTCAGCGACTATTCCGTTGAAACATACGGTGTCCTCCACGTAGTTAGTGCCTGATCCGCTGTAGCAGTGCATGAAGCGGGGCGTCACGAAAACAGCCTCTCCTTCCTCGAATGTCTCAAGCGGCTTTCCGGGAACCCAGTACCAGCCACGGCCCTTTATCAGGTGCGAGATGCAGTAGAACTCGAAATATCGGGGCTCGTTCGGCGGACTGCGGGGAGGCGACGAACCGTCGCGGGAGTACCTGCATATCCAAAGTCCGTATTCGGCATGCACCTTCTGCCGTCCCCCGGGCATGCGGTGGACGCTGCATCCCCCATGCTTGATAATGGCATTATTTATGATTGATTTATCCATGTGAAATAAAACTCAGCTGGATATCTTATTCGTGTTTCAATTGGGATAATGTATCTTTTAATGTAATAAATATCAATGCAAGGAATCCTGGAAAATGCAAAAGCTGAAGGTCGGGATATGCGGTTATGGCGGACTAGGAAGGGTGCATGTCAGAAGCATGATGGGGATGGACGACGTGGAGATCGTCGCCGTCTGCGACATCGATCCGAAGAGGCTCGAATCGAAGGAGGTCAAGTTCAACATTGAAAACAAGGGGCCGGTCTTCGACATCCGCAAGTGCAGGACATATACTGATTTCAAGAAGATGCTCGCGAAGGAGAAGCTCGACGCCGTCGTCACCGCGCTGCCTACCAACATCCATGCGAAATACGCGGTCATGGCGATGGACAGGGGGCTGCACGTCTTCAGCGAGAAACCCATGGCGCTGACACCCAGGGAATGCGACAGGATGATAAAGGCCCGCGATGACAACAAGGTGCAGCTCCAGATCGGGCAGTGCCTCCGCTTCTGGCCTGAATATGAGATGCTCAAGAAGGCGGTGTCGGAAAAGACTTACGGAAAATTGAAGTCCCTGACCATGACCCGCATAGGAGGCTACAGCACCTGGGCGGAATGGTTCAACGACGGAAAGCTCTCTGGAGGTGCGATCCTGGATCTGCATCTTCACGATGTCGACTGGGCGCAGCATGCGCTCGGAATGCCGGAGGCGATATGCGCCGCAGGAATTGTTGGAAAGACAGGAGCGGTTGACGACGTCACCGCGCTGTGGCAGTATGACGGCTTCATCGTAAGCATCCGCGGAAGCTGGATGTATCAGACCTTCAGCATGTCGTTCCAGGCCTTCTTCGAGGATGCGGCTATGGATTTCGGTATGCATCCTGACACCGCGCTCAGGGTGAAGGTGAAAGGTGAGAAGGATTTCAGGAAGCTTGAAGTTCCCGTGAAGGAAAACGGGTACTCGAGGGAGCTCAGGTATTTCTTCGACAGCGCCAGGGGCACGGTGAAGAATACCGTGTGCACCGCGGAAAGCACTAAGAAGAGCGTCGAGCTCGTGATGATTGAGAACAAGTCGATTGAGAAGAAGAAGTGGATCAAAGTGTAACTTGAAACTCGTAACTGGAAATTTGCAATTGGAAACAGGGATTGATGTTAGACATGTTGGAGTTCGCAGCCCTGGTCGCCATAGGCGCTGCCAAAGGCAGGTGAACTTCAGCTTGTCTTGGTTTTGAACAATAATAATAAAAAGCTTGGCGTCATTGCGCCTCTGCGTTAAAAAAGGAGTTTGAAAATGGAAATCGGTGTTCTGAACAGTCTTGCAAACGGCGGAAAATGCT
>CAZDNQ010000184.1:0-8439 GCA_964506605.1 uncultured Victivallis sp.
GTCTTCCTCCTCAGCGACAGGCCCCTCTCTGAGAGCACAGAGGCCGCACCGGCCGCCCAGGAAGTCGACGACAAGGAATACGAATCGCTTCTTGAACAGACGTCCTTCCACGTCACAAAGACTACCGCCTTCAGGAAAATGAAGACAGACAAGTCCGGCGCGGACATTGGATTCCTCTCCTTCTTCGAGAAGGACAAGAAATAATTCCACGGTTTTCCACTGTGCCCGGGGAAATTTCCCCTTGCTTTTTTCCTTTGGCTTCTTAAAGTTATTATTTTAACATGTATATTGTGATTTCTGGCTTTATCCGGAGTTTTAGATGGACGCAAAGAAGAAGAAATTCATAGTTAATATCAGCGTCAATGAATGCAAGGGCTGCGAACGCTGCATCCTCGCCTGCCCGAAGAAGCTCATCACCATCGAGAACAAGCTCAATTCATACGGATACCGCTACGCCGTATACTGCGGCGAAGGCTGCGTCGGCTGCGGCTCATGCTTCTATTCATGTCCGGAACCGGGCGCAATAACAATCTACGAGGAGACGGAAGAAAATTCCTGAACCATACAATGAGTGAAAAGAACAAGATAATGCTGAGAGGAAATGACGCCGTAATCTATGGCGCCCTGCTCGCAGGCTGCGACTGCTTCTTCGGCTATCCCATCACTCCCGCCAATGAAATCGCGCATTCCGGAGCCAACCTGTTCCCGATGCTCGGAAGGGTTTTCCTCCAGGCTGAATCTGAGATCGCGGCGATAAACATGGTCCTGGGCGCTTCCGCCGCAGGAAGAAGGGCGATCACCGCTTCATCAGGCCTCGGCATAAGCCTGAAGCAGGAAGGGATTTCATATATAGCGACGATGGATCTCCCCGCAGTCATCGTCGACATCATGCGCGGCGGTCCCGGCCTCGGCAACCTCGGCCCGGAACAGGGCGACTACAACCAGGTGGTGAAAGGCGGCGGCCACGGCAACTACAAGTGCATTGTGCTCGCGCCGAATTCCCCGCAGGAGATGTGTACACTCACGATGAAGGCGTTTGAAGTCGCAGACAAATACAGGATTCCAGTCTATGTCCTCGCAGACGCGCTCATCGGACAGATGATCGAGTCCGTCCAGCTCCCCGAGCCTGTCGACAAGAAGCCTATTCCAGACTGGGCAATCGCCGGAACTGCGAAACACAGGCGTAATTTCATCACCTCAATATATCTGGACTACAACGACCTGGAGGATATAAACCTCAAACTCCAGGCGAAATACGAGCTGATCAGGAAGGAAGAGCAACTCTTTGAATCATATATGACCGATGATGCCGATACAGTGATCATCTGCTACGGCATCGTAAGCCGAATTGCGAAGTCCGCAGTAAACATGCTGCGTGAAAAAGGACAGAAGGCGGGACTCCTCCGGCCTCTCACCCTGTTCCCTTTCCCCACTGACGAGATCCGCAGGCTGGAGAAGAGGATCAGCTCCTTCATCTGCATGGAACTCAGCAACGGACAGATGGTTGATGACGTAAAGCTTTCAATGCAGTCGGACATCCCGCTCCATTTCTTTTCCAGGATGGGCGGCAACCTGCCGAACGAGCAGGACATAATCAATAAATACATGTCAGTCCAGGACGGTAAAAATGCCTAGGAAATTAATATACGGAAAACCAAAGGGTTTCTTCGACACCTACGACAGAAGGCCCGGTATAAAGGACAGCACCCATTACTGTCCCGGCTGCGGACACGGCCTGCTCCACAAGCTGATAGCCGAGGCTGTCGCGGATCTCGGCATGCTCGACAACACTATCTTCATATGTCCCGTTGGCTGCTCAGTCTTCGGATATTATTATTTCGACATGGCGTCGATATCCGTGCCGCACGGACGCGCTCCTGCTGTGGCGACGGGACTTGTAAGGTCCAACCCCGACTGCTTTGTCATCTCATACCAGGGAGACGGCGATCTCGGCGCAATAGGGTTCAACGAATTCATACAGGCCGCGAACCGCGGCGAAAACATCGCCGTCTTCTTCGTCAACAACGGCGTATATGGAATGACAGGCGGACAGCTGGCGCCGACAACGCTTCCAGGTCAGAAGACTCTCACATCCCCTTATGGACGTTCCGTCGAGACTGAAGGATATCCTCTGAAAGTCTCCGAGATGGTTGCCGCTCTTGATTCTCCTGTCTATGTCGAAAGGGTTGCGCTCACTTCACCGAAGAACATCCGCGCTGGCCGTTCAGCCCTGCGCAAGGCCCTGACCTATATGAAGGAGAAAAAAGGCTTCTCGCTGGTGGAATTCCTGGTCGGATGTCCCGTCAACCTCAAGAAGAACGCCAAGGACACCAATGAATGGATTGAGAAGAGCATGATCCCGTATTTCCCTCTGAAATGCTTCAAGGATATAGCAGCAGACCGGACGCCCAAGAAGTCCGCAGTGGGAATATATGACAAGGAACAGGTGAAGACCGCGCTTCTTGAGACAGAGAAAATACATCCGTTCGACGAGAAGGCGGTCCCGGTTCCGAAACTGAAAGGCGAACTCAGGATCAAATGTGCGGGTTTCGGCGGACAGGGAATACTGAGTCTTGGAATGCTCATCGCAGAGGCGGGACATCTCCAGAACCTGAAAGCGAGCTGGCTCCCTTCGTACGGGCCGGAAATGCGCGGTGGAACTGCAAACTGTTCGGTCGTGCTCAGCAGGAACTCGATAGGCTCGCCGATCGTCAAGAGCGCAGACGTAGTCATCGCCATGAACCAGCCGTCCATCGACAAGTTCAAGGACGACCTGGTCGACAACGGACTTCTCATATATGATTCCATGAACATCAAGGTCGAAAATGACAGCAGGCGCAGGACCTACGCGGTGAATGCTTCGCTGATAGCGAAGGATATAATCGGCGACGTGCGATGCGCAAACAGCGTCATGCTCGGCGCCTTCTGCGAGACTGTCGGCATTGTCGACGAACAGTCGTTCATAAACTCGATCACGAACAATTTCCAGGGCAAGGGAAAAGTCATAGAACTCAACATCAGAGCCTTCCAGGAAGGAAGAAATTCCGTCAGAGGCCAGAAAAAATAACCCGTCTCACCAATCATGCTCGCAAAAAGAATAATTCCATGCCTCGATGTGACCGCCGGCAGGGTCGTCAAGGGAGTCAACTTCATAAACCTTGTTGATGCAGGCGATCCCGTTGAAGTCGCACGCGAGTATGACAGGCAGGGCGCAGATGAGATCGTTTTCCTGGACATCACCGCCAGCAGCGATGAGCGCAAGACCATGGTTCATGTCGTCGAGAAGACGGCCGAACAGGTCTTCATACCGCTCACCGTCGGCGGAGGCATCAGGACTGTCGAGGACATGCGCCAGATGCTCAGTTCAGGCGCTGACAAGGTCTCTATAAACACCGCCGCAATAAATAATCCAAGGCTGATAAGTTCCGGCGCCGAAAAGTTCGGCAGCCAGTGCATAGTTCTCGCCATCGACGCTAAACGCGATCCGAAGCACAAGGACAGATGGTTCGTGTATACGCATGGCGGAAGGAAGATTACACATCTCGATGCCGTCGAATGGGCGATGAAGGGCGCAGCCCTCGGCGCAGGTGAGATCCTCCTGACCTGCATGGATACCGATGGTACAAAGGACGGCTACGACTGCGAGCTCACGCGGAAGGTCTCCGAGAGCGTGGACGTCCCGGTGATCGCCTCCGGAGGCGCAGGAAAACTCGAGCACCTCTACAAGGTGCTGGACTATGGGAAGGCCGACGCCGTCCTCGCAGCCAGCATCTTCCATTTCGGGACATTCACGGTGAAACAGGTGAAGGAATATCTTTCATCCAAGGATGTCCCTGTAAGGTTTTGAAATCATTTAATATAAGGATAAAACTGCAATGGCAATTGATGAAAATCTGAAGAAAGCCGCATGCGACTACCACCACGTCGGAAACCTCCCGGGAAAAATCTCCCTCAAGACGACTAAACCATGCGAGACGCAGCAGGACCTTTCGCTCGCATATACGCCCGGAGTCGCGGCGCCATGCCTCGAAATACAGGCCAATCCAGACGATATCTGGAAATATACCGCCAAGGGCAACCTCGTTGCGGTTGTCAGTGACGGAACAGCCGTCCTCGGCCTCGGCAACATCGGACCCGGCGCGGGAATGCCGGTCATGGAAGGAAAAGCCGTCCTCTTCAAGAAGTTTGCGGACATCGACGCTTTTCCTATCTGTATTGGCTCGGTCTTCGACAAGGATGGCAACTCCGACGCGAAAAAGATAATCGATACTGTAAAGCGTCTTGAGCCGACTTTTGGCGGAATCAACCTCGAGGACATCGCCGCCCCCGCATGCTTCAGGATTGAGAAGACACTCAAGAAGATGATGTCCATCCCGGTCTTCCACGACGACCAGCACGGAACGGCGATCATCTCGCTTGCAGCCGTGATGAACGCGGTGAAGCTTGTCGGCAAGGACATACGGAAATGCAGGTTCGTGGTCAACGGAGCCGGAGCGGCGGGCATCGCCTGCGCCGAATATTACATAAAGGCCGGAGGCGCGAAAAGGAAGAACTTCCTCCTCTGCGACTCAAAGGGCGTCATCTACAAGGGCCGTACGGAAGGCATGAACCCGCAGAAGAACAGGTTTGCAAACGAGACCGGGGCCAGGACTCTTGCCGACGCGTTAAAGGGTGCCGACCTCTTCATCGGTCTCTCGAAAGGCAACTGTGTCACGGAGGAGATGGTGAAGTCAATGGCGCCAGGCGCGATCATCTTCGCGATGGCGAATCCTACTCCGGAAATAGATCCTGTCATAGCGCTCGCCGCAGGAGCGACAGTGGTCGGCACAGGCAGGAGCGACTTCAACAACCAGATAAACAACGTCCTCGGATTCCCTGGAATATTCCGCGGCGCCCTCGACGTGCGCGCCACAGACATCAATGAGGAAATGAAATTCGCGGCATCCAAGGCGCTAGCCGAGATTGTGGCCGAAAAAGTCCCGCCGCACATACTTGAGATCCTCAGGAAGGCATATCCGAAGGACGCCGCAGACGGCATGTTCGACGGCGACTGCCCTCTCAAGAAGACGTTTGTGATCCCCAAGCCCTTCGATCCGCGCGTGGTCCCGAGGGTTGCGAAATATGTCGCCGAAGCGGCGATGAGGACAGGCGTGGCACGTTCCCCGATAAGCGACTTCGAGAAGTACGAGAAGGAGCTCATCGCAAGAATCAGCTCCCGCTGAACAGGCAGTTACGTGCTTGTGGTACAGGCTGAAGCCCGTACCTACCTTGAAAACAAGAAAAGAAAGCTTGCTTTCTCGCTTGACAGATATGGCTAATATATATTATAATGTGACCTGGTAAGGAACGCGGGCATTCTGCCCGGCGTCCTCCTCTTCAATCAAGCTCCGGCCAAGATGGCCGCGCTCCAGAGAAGAGAACACAGGGGCATTCCATGGAAGCCATTGCACAGGAAAAAACCAGCATCTTCGCCGAACCGGTAGCGGCCGGATTCCCCTCCCCTGCAAGCGGGTACATGGAAGGCAGGCTAGACCTGAACGAGCATCTGATAAGGCATCCCGCGGCCACATTCTTCGTGCGCGCCTCAGGCGACTCCATGACAGGTGCAGGGATCTTCGATGGCGACATCCTGATAGTGGACCGTTCGCTGAAGGCGGCCGACTCGGACATCGTGGTCGCGCTGCTCGACGGAGGCTTCACCGTGAAAAGGCTCCGCATCTCCAGCGGGAGAATATCTCTCGTCCCAGAGAATCCCCGCCACAGTCCAATAGAGGTCCATGACGAAAGCGATCTCAGGATATGGGGCGTGGTGACGTATGTGGTTCATAAGGCGGGGAAAGGGTGACTGGATACTTGAAGCTTGCAATTCATAACTGGTAATTTGGAATTTTAATAATGTAACACAGGCATCGTGCCTGTGATTAGGAATTCAAAAAAGAGAAGGCACAGGCAGGATGCCTGTGTTACACATTCATGTTCGCCCTGGCAGACTGCAACAATTTCTATGTCTCATGCGAGCGCGCCTTCGATCCGAAGCTCGAAGGGGTGCCCGCCGTAGTCCTCTCCAACAACGACGGCTGCATCGTTGCACGTTCGGAGGAGGCGAAGGCGCTCGGCATAGGAATGGGCAATCCGTTCTTCCAGGTACGAGAGATCCTCGAAAGGCACAACATCCGCGTCTTCTCATCCAACTATACGCTCTATGGCGACATGTCGGGCCGCGTGATGTCGATACTTGCGGAGTCCGTGCCGCGGATAGAGGTCTACTCGATCGATGAGGCGTTCCTGGACTTCTCGCATATGAAGATTGCCGAGATGGCCCCGCTCGCCTGCGAAATCCGCAGGAAGGTCCGTCAATGGACAGGCATCCCAGTCAGCATCGGCATAGCTGCGACCAGGACCCTTGCGAAGCTCGCAAACCGTACAGCGAAGAAAAATCCGTTTTCAGGCGGCGTCTTCCTCATGGACAGCCCAGACAAGATTGAAAATGCATTGTCAAAAGCCGAGACCGGCGACATCTGGGGCATAGGCAGAAACCTATCCCTGCGCCTCAGGCGGGAAGGAATTTACACCGCATTGGAGCTGGCGAAGACCGATGACTCAAAAATAAGGGCGATGCTCGGGGTCTGCGGACTTCGCACGGCGATGGAGCTCCGTGGAATCCCCTGTGAAACAATTGTCCCCTCCCCTGCCCCCAGGAGAAGCATCTGCTGCTCCCGCTCGTTCGGCAGGGACGTCACAAGCCTTGAAGAACTGTCAGAGGCGGTATCGATGTATGCCGCGGAAGCGGCGGAACGGCTGAGGGAGGAGAATCTTTCCGCAGGCGTGGCAACTGTCTTTGTCGACACCGGAAGGTTCAGGACGAAATGTCCATACTATTTCAATTCTACCAGCTACGAGATCACCCCTGCAGGCAACTCAACCGGAGAACTTGCGAGATCCGCAAAGCTCCTGCTTGAAAGGATTTTCCGGAAAGGCTGCATCTACAAGAAGGCTGGTGTCATATTCACCGAGCTTATCCCGTCCGGAACTGAGCAGCCTGGCCTCTTCGACGGGAATCCTGCGGACTTCGCAAGGAACCGCGTTCTTTCGGATACGATAGACTCGATAAACGGACGGTTCGGCGGCGGCAGCATCTTCTATGCGAACGAAGGCGTTTCGAAAAGCTGGAGCATGACAAGGGCGAGATGCTCCCCGCATTACACGACAAGATGGGATGAACTTCCAAAGGCGGGATGAACGTGGTGCTACTTGCCGCATAGTGCGCCGATGCTGCTGAGGGCGGCGAGTTCGGCCACGAATCCGGACTGCTGCGGGCTTGCTCCGTTGACCAGCTTGTGGAGCTGGAGGAAGTAGCAGACAGGAAAACAGCTTCTCTTGAATTCCTTCCTGTACCCGAGGAACCCGTGCCGCCTGAGAATTTCCAGCATGTCCTGGTAGACCGATTTCATCAGCTCGTCCAGCGCAGTTTCACCGGAGATGCCAGGAACATCCTTCATATGCACGCCTCCGGCAAGATTTTCGCACAGGGAGATTTCAATCCGTATGATTCTATTCTTCAACGGAGTGAACTTGAGCGTGTACTGTGAATTGTCGCCATCCCAGAAGAGATAGAGGCCGTCGCCCGGGGAGTCTGAAAAGTCATCGCCTGAAGCACATAGTCCGTCCAGCCGTATGAGCATTTCAAGAAGCTCGTCGAACGGATCAGACTTGTTGGAGATCCTGATTGGGAAATCTTTCGCACCGTCGGACGCGGCCATGTCAATCCAACCGGATCCAATGGACTTGATTTTGAATCTGAAATCCATGTCCAACCCCGCGGTTCATGAAATTTCGAGAAACACCAAGATATTGCCGGCGAGCCCCGTACTGAGCTGAGCCGAAGTACGCCGGCGCTCCATCAATTCATAAAATCCGGTGCCGGATTTTATTATTCGTTCTTTCTTATCGTATAATGAGTATGCAGGAGCTCGTGCGCCAGATGGCTCCCCGGTTCCCCGAGGTATTCCCTGTAGAGCTTCTGGATATACGGATTTTCGTGCGACTTGCGGATGGTCTTGCTGCGGTCCTCCTCGTAGATGGCGAGGCGGCGCTTCTCAAGAATGCTGGTGTCGCCGTGGATGTAGGGCTGTCCACCGCCGTTGAGGCAGCCGCCCGGGCATGCCATGATCTCTATTGCATGGTACTGGGACTCCCCTGCACGTATCTTCTCGAGCAGCTTCCTGGCGTTTCCAAGTCCTGATGCGATCGCAACCTTGATCTCCTTGCCTGCGACATTCACGGTCGCCTCCTTTATTCCGGCAAGGCCGCGCACATCCTCGAAATCTATGTCTGTAAGCTCTTTTCCGCTCACCCAGTCCGCTGCAGTACGCAGGACAGCCTCGAGCACGCCGCCGGTCGAACCGAAGATGATACCTGCGCCGGTGGATTCACCGAGAG
>CAZDNQ010000185.1:0-8390 GCA_964506605.1 uncultured Victivallis sp.
CAACAAGGGGCCTTCATCAGTCAAGGCAAGCAACAACTTATATTCCGACAAGATCTTCGTGACATGGAAGGCAGTTCTAGGGGCAACATCCTACGACGTCTACCGCTATACCAAAGGTGCAGATGGGAAGTTCACCGAGGGCGAGACCAAGGTCGGCGATTCAGTTGCTGCGTTTGAATACGCCGACAATTCTGTATCTGCATTTACAAGCTATTGTTATAAAGTCAGGGCCAAGTATGGCAGCAGATACGTTAGTGAATTAAGCCTTTCCGGTGCGGTCGGGTTTGGTTATGGATTCAATTTTATTGGAGAAACAAATATCAATGACGGGGGCTCCTCCTCTAAAATTATTGACATGGGAAAGGGATCGGTATTGGAATTTTCGACGGAAGTACCGTTAGGAACAGCGAGACTTGTGGCGGTTCTAACTGGAACTAGCAACGTGTTGTCAAACGACTGCGACCTGTATGCCAGGTTTGGAATTTATCCATCGAGGTCCTCATATACTGCCAAGGGCGTCGAGAACAGCACCAGAGAGAGCCTGACTGTCAGCAATCCCTCTCCCGGCACCTGGTACTTCCTGCTATACGGGGTCACGGACTATACAGATGTCACCTTGACCGTCAACTGCTATTCCGTCACGGACATCGTCCTGACACAGATCCCGTTGAACGATCTTCCAGTGCCGTCAAAGGCTGTTTTCAAAGGCGAGGTGATTGACAAGAGCGGGACCGGGATACCGAACATGATTCTGCAGGTACGGAACCCGATCACGGGGCTGACAAGCACGCTGTCCAAGACAGACAAGAACGGGATATTCTCATATTCGACTACGATTAGCACAGAAGGAGAGCACACTTTCGACTTCTTCTTCATAGATATGCCTGATAACGCAAAGGGCACTGCAAGCCATACCGTAAGCACCAGGAAGGGATGCGTCACGGATGACAACTTCTTCGACTCCTCAGAATATGTTCCTGCGGCGCCTGTGTCAGTCCCGCTACAGGCAGACATCATAGGCCTCCAGAACTTCCTCAACGTCAGGAACGGTTGGCCAGGCAGCACCTTTGAAGATAAATATGAAACGATGTGGATCGAGAGTACCCTCGTGAAAGCGAATGACGACACTCAGTTGACCGAGAAACTTGATGACGGCCTCTACCTCCTGCTATATGGATTCGAAGGAGCAGGCGTTGGCAATGACACGACAACCACTTCGGCGCTGTCAGCGGTGCCGTTCATGCTGCATGTCGAGGCTTCGAAGAAAGGTTCGGTTCTTACCGCGCTCAATAATCTCGGAATCATAACCGGAGCACAGAAGACAGACATCGGAAACGGTGACTTAGGAATAATCGCAGTGGCATCCCTCAGCGATCCTGACGAGGGTTCTGATCCTTTGGACATCTCGCTCTTGGCTCGCGAACAGCTCGAGCTCCTTGCGAAGCTCGCAGCCGGAGACGCCAGCTTCGTGGAAGACAGGACATATTCCGGCATTCCTTCGAAGGTATTGACTGTCACGCTTGATTCGGGCAGGCGTATCAATGTCGTCGCGGCGGGATTTGTGAAGTAGCGCAGACATTCCTGTCTGTGCATAACCAATGACTTGACGGGAAAGGTACAGATAGACTTGAATCCACTATGTTTTTTTAATCGCGCAACTTGCTTCATTCAAATATGACAAGTGCAAACGACACCGGTTTGCAATGCATGGAGCAAGGGAGATCTTAGAAAGGTCCGGCGGCTAAAAAGAAAAGGATTCTTCAGCCTCATCTTTTGTCAATTGCGGGGGTGTGCCCCTGTCCCCCAGGCATACCCGTTATAAGTTCAAGAAGAAAATCATTTCCAATTCAAAGTATAAATCTCATTTGGATAATCTACGTTAAGGTCGAAATTTTTCAAAAAGCCCTGTACTCCGAAAAGCACTGGCGGATTGGTCTCAGCACAGTCAACTTCCAGATTTCCAGTACTCCACACAGCCTTTTTAAGCGAAGGAGAAATCAAGTCTATCCTGAATGTGTGCTTGTAGGTGGCAATCCTTTTCTGCTCTATGCCTGTGCTGAAACTTGATTTGACACCATTCCCCTTCAGTCTGTGCCCCAGTATGGTGGCAAGCTCTTCTGGAAACAGAGATGCATCCGCGCCAGTGTCAATCAATCCCCAAATATTAACGGTGGCTCCTGTGAATGGATTTGAAATTGCAACGTAAAGTCTTGGATGGCTGAGCGGTTCAATCTTGCCGTTGCTGAATTTGAATTTTGTGAAAGGATACGTGTAGCTTGGCATTATTTGTCCACGCCTCAGTAGATATATCGCTGACCCTGCTTGGGAACGAACATTATTGCAGGATTTTTCACGCCAGCCTTCTTCGCCTTGTCCATCACAGACTTCATGCTTTTGCCATGCGAAACGACCATCCTGTTTGAATCAACAGCAACAATCGAAGCGTTCTTGGCTGGAACTTGAATTATTACAGGCTTTCCCATCGACAACTCCTAAGATTTAATTTCTTGACTATACTATTGGAAAGCTGTTTTTCAATCCCCCGCTCCCCTCAGTTTTCTCACTGGGATGGCATTTGCTGTGCGTCTTCTTCAAATCCACTATCGTTAGCTTCGCATAGCGTTCACCTGCCGTAGCCAGCTTGCCGGTCTCTTCCCCGGCCTGGCAACGAGAAAGTGACGAGATGCAACCTTTCCTGATAAGTGACAAGAGTTGTTGATTTGTCGCCCTGCATCCGTATATTCCGGGGATGATAAGGAAAATAACAGCCTGTGTTGCATTTATTATAATCTTTTCAACGGCTTATTCTGCGCCGAAGATCGATGCCGAAGGGGCGGCCAGCACCGATTTCGGTAAGCATCCGGCAAAGGACCAGCAGGAGGCCCTGTTCAAGATCAAAAACTCCGGCGATGCCGACCTAAGGATAGCAAGAGTGATCAAGACCTGCGGGGGCTGCGCCGAGATCAGCATCTCCACCATGCAGGTCTCGCCAGGGCAAGTTTCGGAGATAAGGCTCAAGATTATTTCAAGCTCGCTGACCGGTCCATATACCAAGAACTTCTTCGTCGAGACGAACGATCCAGAGCAGAAATTCTTCAAGTTCACCTTCACCGGAAACGCCGTCCCGCTTGCTGAAATCAAGCCAAGCTCAATCATATATGCAGGAAGACTCGAGGTCGGGAAACTTTATCAGCAGTCCTTTGCACTTGTCCCTTCCGAGAAAGGCGTGGAGTTCGGTGAGCCTGCAGTCGATTCCAACTATCCGGTGAAGACAGTCCTCTCGAAAAAAGACAATTCATATTTCCTGGATTTTGAGTTTACTCCGGAGAAAGCCCAGGGAGAGATGCGGAGCAGGATTAAAATTCCTGCAGTCAAGCCCGAAGGATGGAAACCCCTCGAGATCGTCGTTTCGGCGAATGTAGGGTTCCAGCTTGTAACGGTTCCAGGAAGAATTGTACTGCCATCGGCAAAGCCGGACAATCCGGTGGAAAAGGATTTCCAGCTCAGGTTTGCAGGCGAGAATAAGAAACTGGAAGCGGACATGCTCTCATTTGAAAATCCGGACGGCGCCGGGTTCAAGGTGGTCAGGATCGACGGCAATGTCATCGACCTGAAAGGTACTTTTTCCCCTGTGTTCATTGAAAAGCTCGCCCAAAAGGGGAATATTCCCGTAGTGTTCTCGATCAAGGGCGCCGAACCGGCGACACTTGTCCTGACTTCGGAATAGGCAAATGAAAAAATCATCCAATGTCTTCTCATTCATGATATTCCTCCTGATGCTGCAATGCGTCACGGGATTTTCCGCGGACAAGTGCAGGATAATTTATTTCATGGAGAAGAACTGCCCGGAGAAGTGCAAGGAGGTCGACAACATCATCCTCCCGCAGCTGAAAGAACTATATGGAAACAGGATCGAGGTGCTGAAACGCGATCTTGAGACGCCCGCCAACTTCGAGGCGCTCATGGCGCTGGAGGACAAATATGGCATCCCTCCAGGTGAAGTCCCGGAATTCTATACCGCGTTCGGGACCGTCCAGAAGACCGACAACATAAGGAAGAAGCTCGCAGAGCTGATAGATGCGGAGCTGTCATCTGGCAAGCCGGGGCAGTACGCGGATTTTTTCAGCAGGTACGCCGATGCAGTCCAGCCTGAAGCAGCACCGCAAAATGTCGCGCCAGCGAAGACCAATGCCGTAATGCCGCTGAAGGTCTATTATTTCTACAAGCCCGGATGCAGGACCTGCAGCCGTCTCGACATCAGCCTGCGGTATCTCGCTAAGAAGTATCCGGGCCAGCTCCAGGTATTCCACAGCAAGATAACAGATAATGACGCCAAGGTCATGGACGAGGCCCTCTGCACAAGGAACAAGATCCGGGACAATCTGCACCTGGCGACACCGGCTGTTTTTTTCGGCAGGGAATCATTCGTCGGGGCGAACTCCTTCAAAAATCTGAATCTTGTCGATAAGATTGCCGGCGCCATGAGGAAGTCGGATTCCGAACCGACTCCTGAGTTTTCGGTCGAAGAGCTCCTTCAGGCCGAACGTGCGATATCTAACCGCTTTGACAGGATAACCGGTACTGCCGTGATCACAGCCGGGCTGATAGACGGCCTTAATCCGTGCGCGTTTGTCACCATCGTATTTCTGCTTTCTTATTTGTCGCTTCTCAAGTACGGAAAGAGGGAGATCGTGCTCGTAGGGGTGAGTTTCACCTCCTCCGTATTTGCAACGTATCTGCTGGTCGGACTCGGATTCCTGAAGTTTGCGGACTTCCTGCAGTCGCTCCCATATCTGACCGACGCCGTCTATTACACAGGCATCGCCCTTGCCGCAATCATCGGATTTCTAAATATTATTGACTATATCAGGATACGCAGAGGTTCAGTCAGAGACATGGGCCTGAAGCTGGACGACGGCATCCGCATGAAGATAAACGAGGCCATAAGGAAGAATGTCAGGCTCAGGCATTATGTGATTGGCGCTGCAGCGATAGGCTTTTCAGTTTCAGTGCTTGAGCTTGCGTGTACCGGGCAGGCATATCTTCCTACGATACTTTTCATAGTGAACACGCAGGGCGTGACGTCGAAGGCGCTTGGGATGCTGGTATCATACAACATTGCATTCATCATTCCGCTCATAGCAGTATTCATGCTGTTCTTTGCGGGGGTCACAGACAAAAAGCTTTCCACCTGGCTAGGAGTCCATGCGGGGCACATCAAGCTGGCGACCGGCGCGATCTTCATCCTGCTGGCGGTGATACTGGTCTTTCTGAAGTAGGCAGGAAATCCTTCGGGTTTATCCCCTGGCATCTGTATCCGGGATATGCGACAAGTTTCATCCTGCGGCTGGATATGGCTCCTGCCGGGCAGTAGGTGATGCATCTCAGGCACTGTTCGCATCCACCGTTCCAGCTGGGGCGGCCTTCAGCGTCTGGAACGATGCTTTTCACAGGGCAGAGCTTCATGCAGAGTCCGCACCTGGTGCATTTGCCGTCTGCCTTGAACCCCCTGCCTAGCCATGATGATCCGCCGTGTTTGAACATCTTCTCCGCCAGGAACTGCATCGGGTCAAGGATTGACGGCCTGGATGGCCATGTTGCTCTGCCTTCGGCGATCGCTTTTGCGAAATCCGCAATTGCGATTTTCGCAGATTCGCGGATTGCCTCGTTCTTTGGTTCATCATATTTATGGAAGTAGTTCGGAGGCATTATGAACTCGCTGACTGCAAGAGGCCTGTATCCCTTCTTTTCGAGCATGTGGCGGAACGGGCCCTTGACAAGCCCGGAAAAGCCGGCGAGGGTCGAGATCAGGATGACCGGTGTGTTCTTCCTGGTCTCGGGAAGGTTCCTCATCCATTCACATATGAACGGAGGCGCTGTCTGGGCATATACAGGGAAAGCAATTGCGAGGATCGCGGCTTCGGGCAAATCCACTGGGGCCGGCGCGGGCAGGGGGAGGAGTTCCGTCTCAAACTTGTGTTTTGCCATTTCACCGGCGAACTGCCTGGAAACCCAGAGCGTGTTGCCGGTGCCGGAGAAGAAGTAAAGAAATATTTTTTTGTCCATTGTAGAAAAATATAGCATCAAGGAGGAAATCCCAGTCAGGGACTTATGATTTTGAATCTATTGCCGGCGGGACGCCGGCGCTCCGTGGATATAATATTTTCCGTCCGGAAAATATTACAGGTTGAAAAAACCGGATTTGTCCGTATGTTTCCTGTTGCCCGATGGCAATACTGCCAATAGTCTCGAAATAGTATGGAGTTCCAAAATAACGGAGGGTTGGTTTTTTTGCAATGGCGAATAAATCCTGCCCGCCACAGACAAAGTGACGCGGGAAAGAAAACCCGCGCTCCGTTGAATAGGGAATTCATCGAGGCTGTTATAAGGCGATCAGTAACAATCAAATTCAAAGGAATTTACACATATGGCTGACAATCCCATAAACGGCAACGGCGATGCGTCGTTCGAGAACGAGATGCAGAAGCTTACTGCGCGCGCCAAGCAGGTGCTTGTCCTTTCGCAGAAAGAGGCGCTGAGGTTCAACCATGACTACGTCGGCACCGAGCATCTTCTCCTTGGAATCCTCAGGCTGGGGCAGGGGGTGGCTGTGTCTGTGCTGAAGTCCATGGGGCTGAACATAGACAATCTGAGGATAGAGGTGGAGAAGAATTCCGGGATTGGTGGGACGACCCAGCAGCAGGGCGCACCGCCGTTCACGCCGCAGCTTAAGAAGGTCCTGATACTCGCCGCCAGGGAGGCGAAGGCGATGAACTACAACTTCATCGGCACTGAACATCTGCTCCTCGGAGTCCTCCGCGAAGGCGAGAGCGTTGCGTCGCGCATCCTCAGGAACATGAACATAGACCTGGACAAGGTCCGCCAGGAGGTCATCAAGGCGCTTGATCCGAATTATCTTCCAGGTTTCGAGGGCGGCAACGTCCCGGGCGCCCAGAAAAATGGACATCAGCAGCAACAGCAGGGGGCAGAAAATTTCAACGCGCTGCAGGCGTTTGGACGAAATCTCACCGAGCTTGCCGCGAAGGGTGTGCTGGATCCGGTAATAGGAAGGAAGGACGAAATCGAACGTGTCATACAGGTACTGTGCAGGAGGACCAAGAACAACCCGGTGCTCATCGGAGAAGCCGGCGTCGGCAAGACGGCGATAGTCGAAGGGCTCGCCCAGGCGATAGTCGACAAGAAAGTCCCGCGAATCCTCAAAGACCGCAAGGTTTTCGTTCTCGATCTGCCTCTGATGGTCGCAGGCACGAAGTACCGCGGCCAGTTCGAGGAGAGGATCAAGGCGGTGATCGACGAGATCAGGAATTCCGGGAAGGTCATACTCTTCATCGACGAGCTCCATACGCTGGTCGGTGCAGGCGGTGCTGAAGGCGCGATGGACGCCGCAAACATAATCAAGCCCGCGCTTTCCAGGGGCGAACTGCAGTGTGTCGGCGCCACCACGATGGACGAGTACCGGAAGAACATTGAGAAGGATGCGGCGCTCGAACGCAGGTTCCAGCCGGTAACGGTGAACCCTCCTACAGTTGAGGATACCGTTGAAATACTGAAAGGGCTGCGCCCGCGATATGAGAAGCATCACAACGTAAAGTTCAGCGATGCCGCGATAAAGGCCGCTGCGAAGCTTTCCGACCGTTACATAACTGGCCGCTTCCTCCCTGACAAGGCGATTGACGTGATGGACGAGGCCGGTGCCAGGGCGAGAATCAGCGTCATGGAGGAAAGTCCGGATTACACAAGCCTTGAAGCAGAGCTTCAGAAGGCGCAGGATTCCAAGAAGGAGGCTATCAACGGCCAGAAATATGAGGAGGCCGCCGTATTCCGCGACAAGGAGAAGGAGCTGAAGGCCGATCTAGACCGGCGCAAGGATGCCTGGGAGAAGGGGCAGACCGACAAGGTGCCGGTGATTGATGTAGACGATATCGCCCACGTTGTCGCGAAGTTCACCGGAATCCCGCTCCAGCAGATGGAGGAGGGTGAGAGCGAACGCCTGCTCAAGATGGAAGGCGAACTCGCTAAGACCGTCATCGGCCAGGCCGACGCAATCAGGACCATATCCCGCGCGCTGCGCCGTTCCCGTGCCGACCTAAAGGATCCGAAGCGTCCTATCGGTTCATTCATTTTCCTCGGTCCGACCGGTGTCGGGAAGACGCTGCTCGCAAAGGCGCTCGCGGAATTCATGTTCGGCGATCCCGACGCCCTCATACAGATCGACATGTCCGAATACATGGAGAAGTTCAATGTCAGCCGCCTGATCGGATCGCCTCCTGGCTATGTTGGTTTCGATCAGGGCGGCTTACTCACGGATAAAGTCGATCAACAACCCAACTGCGTGCTGCTCCTCGATGAAATCGAAAAAGCACATCCTG
>CAZDNQ010000186.1:0-8388 GCA_964506605.1 uncultured Victivallis sp.
CCGGACAATATTACAGTGATAATCGCATCGAATTATGATTATCCGGCCAACATCCTGAGCCGTGGCAGAGGATTCACATTCCCGTTCTTCGACGAGATAACCTGCCAGGAGATGGTGCAGGACTTCCTCATGTCCATGGGGATGAAGTCCCCGAAGAAGGAACTCATCTCGGTAATTGCCGCGGACTATGTCGAGGAGTTCGGCCAGCACGTTTTCGAGGAGCTCAGCCCGAGGACTCTTGTTAGATATCTTGAGAGATACCACAATGATCCCGTGAAGCGCAAGAAGGCGTTGGACCTTTCAAGACAGGATGTGATTGCAGCCCCCGATGCGATGTGCTTCTACGAGGCCAACCAGAAAGTCCTGCAGCGGCTCAAGGACAGCATCTGAATATCAATTGCCGGGGAATGTCCAATATGGAACTCGATAACCGTGTTGGATATCTGGAATTATAACTTCCGCAGCTTCCTGAAAAACTTCTTCCTGAACTTTTCAGCCCTGCGTTTCTGCAGTTTCCTGAGCTTCCTGAAAAAGGGAGAGTTCACTTGAAGAGGATGGATTTCAAGATAATGCTCCAGCTTTTCTCCGGCTGTGACCGAGTCATGGTGCCCGCCAAGTGCGTTCTGGACATCAACAAGCTTTTTAACCGTCCTGGCGCCGTCCTTGCCCGATAGTGAAAGGAAAAGTTCTGTCCTGTAGCGCATCTTCCGGCACTTTATCCTGAACTTATGGAGCCTGTGGTCTTCCGAGTTGTCTGAAAGACGCCTTGAGGTCTTTACCAGCCTGTGGATGCCCTGCGAAATTTCATCTGACGCCAGCCGGCAAACGTATGGCGATTTACTTGGCCTGTTGATGGAATCCCATCTTCCCAGGAATGCTTCAAATCTTTTCTTGAACCTGGCATGCCTGGCCGACTTGATTTTTTCCACGACAGATACCTGGCACTCATTCCGCGTCTTTGTGAGAAAGGCCATGTATTTCCTGATATCTTCGCGTTTATCGGATGCGGCTTCGGGCAGCGCTTCCTTCCGGAGGAACTTCAGGTAGACATCAATATCCCTGGCCTTGCCTAGTACAGGCGCAAGTGTCTTTACTTCATCCTTGAAATGATTTATTTCGCTCTTCCTGAAATACGGTCTGAATATTGAAAGCGCAACTCGCAGACGCTTGGATGACACCCTGAGATAATGCAGGAATTCCGGATCCCGGTTTTCCAAAGTGCCTTTTTCATTTACAAGCATGTTCCGGTAATAGAACGCAAACGAGCCAATGGCAGCCTGCCTGATTGTCATTTCGACTGTCAGTGCCGGAGTCTTGCCGTTGACCGGAGCCAGTCTGCTGTTATTCTGTTTCATGCCAGTTAATCTTCCGCTCAATGCTGAAAAGTCAACAATATGGCAATTCTATTGAAAATACGACATGACGGAAATATGCTATTAATTGACGGTAATTTTAAGGCGGAGCGAGATCCTTCGTGATATAGTTGATTTCAAAAACAACAGGAGAACATGCTTATGGACGGCGTATTCAGGACAGGGCGGAATGGACTGTCGCTTCTGGCGGCTCTTGCCATGTGGACTATTGGGTTTCCAGCGCCTGCATCCATGGCGGCCGATGGAGACTACCTCTGGATCGAAGGCGAAAGCGCCACGACACAGAACATGGTTCGGCACAACTGGTATGACAGTGTTAAGAAGAACCAGCTTTCCGGAAAAGACTGGCTTTCCAATTTTGGTCCGAAATCGGCCGAGGCGTCTTTCAAGCTGGAGATTCCTAAAGATGGGACATATGCGTTCTGGATCCGTGCCAATCCTGTGGCCGGACCTCTCCTCTCCTATAAGATTGGGGAAGGCGAATACATTCCTATAGACCTCGGCAGCAGCCAGGAGAGAACAAATATTGCTTCTGATGACAAGCCGGACATGCGCTACGTAGCCTGGATCAAGGTCGGCGATCTTGCGCTCAAGAAAGGTCCTCTTTCCATCGGCTTCAAAATGCATAGCGGCAATAACAACCATGGCGGGCTTGACTGCTTTGTGCTGTCGGCTGCGCCGTTTACTCCGAACGGACTGGTGAAGCCGGGCCAGAAGCTCAATCTAGCCGCCCCGGGAACGTGGAGCTTCGAGCCGGATCCCGACACCTTCGATGTTAAAAAGGCCGCGTTTGACCTGCGTTCGCTGAATGAGAAGGTCGCAGGTGAAAACGGTTATTGGCAGGTCACGCCGGATGGAGATCTCGTGAATGCCAAAGGGCAGCCTGTCCGTCTCTGGTGCGCCAATACTTCTGTGCAGGAACGGAACGGCCTGGACGACCTGAGACAGCATGCAAGATTCCTGGCGAAACGTGGCATCAACATGGTACGCCACCATGGGCACATCAATCCAGAACCGAACCAGCAGATCAACCAGGTGAACGAGAAGCAGATCGAAGCTTTGCAGAAACTGGTTGCGGTGATGAAGGAGGAGGGCATCTACACGACCTTCTCCCCGTTCTGGGCGATATCTGCCGCGAGCTCGAGCTGGGGCATCGAGGGGCACTCCGGCGGTTCCCTTTATACACTGCTGTTCTGGGATCCGACCCTTCAGAAAGCATACAAGGACTGGCTTAAGGAGGCCCTGGCTCGTCCCAATCCATACGAAAAGAACAAGCTCCCTCTTGCCAGGGATCCGGCTCTCGCAATATTCCAGATCCAGAACGAGGACAGCTTCCTCTTCTGGACTGCCCAGAACCTGAAAGGCCCGGTGCTCGCACGGCTGCAGGTGATCTACGACACATGGCGAAAGGAAAAGGGCAAGGGGCCATCGCCCCTGGCAATCCGTTTCTGGGAACTCGGGAATCCGACGCAGGACCACAAGGACACAATGCAGTTTTTCACCGAGACCATGCGCAAGTTCAACGAGGAGATAGGCCGTTATCTGAAGGAGGATCTGGGCTGCAATGCGCTGGTGAACGCCGGCAACTGGCGCACTGCCAACCAGGCCAAGTTGCTCGATCTCGAGCGTTACGCATACACCGCGAACCAGGTGATCGGAGTGAACCGCTATGTCGGACCGGGACTCGGATGTGACCATCTCTGTCCGGGACAGCAGGACACCGCAGGATATCTGGTTAAGAAAGGCGACTTTTTCCAGGACCAGTCCGTGCTCCTGAATCCCTGCATGATACCCACGACCGCAAAGCAGGTGTCCGGTTTTCCATATATCATTTCTGAAAGTACCTGGGTACCGCCAATGAGCTTCCAGTCCGAAGCAGCCTTCCTGGTTTCAGCTTATTCCTCCTTGAACGGTATGGACGGATACTACTGGTTTGCGCTTGGTGAGATAGGCTTTGACAGGACACTGACCAAGTGGGGGTGCGCTACTCCAGCCCTCATGGGCGGCTGGCCCGCTGCCGCGCTCATGCTGCGCAATGGTTACGTAAAGCGCGGTGCGCCGGCCGTGCACGAAGAGCGTTCCCTGGAGGATATGTACAACCTATGCGCGCCGATTATCGCTGAAGAGGCTGGTTTTGATCCGAACCGCGACACAATCATCAGCCCCAGAAGCAGCATTAAGAATGGCGTTGACCCCCTGGCATATTTCGTGGGTCCGGTTGAGGTGAAGTATGCCGGAGATCCTGCGAAAAGTACAGTTGCGGATCTTAAAACCTTTATCGACGCCAGCAGGAAGACGGTGAAGAGCGCTACAGGCGAAATCCTTCTCGACTACGGCAATGGAGTCTGCACTGTGAACGCACCTGCGGCCCAGGGCGCTACTGGCTATCTCGCCAAGGCCGGAGAGATCAAACTTGGAGCTGTCACGATTAATGCAAAAAATGATTATGCCACTGTGCTCGCAGTTTCATTGGACGGCAAACCCCTCGCAGAGTCGTCTAAGGTCCTGCTGCAGATCACGACACGCTGCCGGCCATACGGCTGGAAGGAGACTGCAGGCGTTGATTTCAAGTCCCGCGATGGCAAGTCTTCGTACAAGGGGAACCGCATTGACGATACTGGCGGCTATCCGTGGAACGTATGGAATACGGAGATGTCGGTGGGCATTAAAAATGGCAGGCTGGCAAAGGCGACTCTCCTGGACGCCAACTTCTATCCCACGGAATTCAAGGTTGGAGCCGTCGCAAACGGCGGAACTCTTACCGTGACCCCTCCGCCGAACGGGATGTACCTGGTGCTTGAATGATTCTCAGGATTCTGTTGCCATGAGCCGTATGGAAGCAGTACATGTGCTTCTTTTTTACGAGTCTCGCATTTGAGTCCAGCCAGAATTCTCCTGCATTGAAACTGAAGGGGGCTTCGATTTTCCTGGATGGGTTGATTTTAGATTCAGCCAGGAAAATTGTCTTCCCGAATGGTTTTACAGATTCTGGGCAGGCTTTTATCTTTTCAGATTCCAGTCCGAACCTTGCAGGGGGAAATCCGCAGGCAAGCCAGAAAAAGACCGCCAGCTCTGCAAGAGCGGGGTCGTTCTCATCAGCATATTCCTTGACAAGCAGCAGTCTCCTGTCGAGATGCTGTTTCTGTTCAGGATCGGAGTGGCGTGCGAGATGTTTAAGAAATCTTGTGATGAATCTCCTGTCACGCCTGTGTCCGAACCTGAAGAGATTCTTCAGCTTTGCATAGTTCAGGAATGAATCTAGCATCCTGGAAAGATTTTTTGTCTTGAGGAGATCCTGTTTTTTCATCTGTCCAGTTTTTAGGACTTCATACGGGGGCAGGGGGCTCCAGACAAGCCCTTTAGGCGGGTTCAAGCATATCGGCGTCCCTGGCAGGAGCTTTAGGTTTTCCAGCTGGATCTCATGTGGGTTCAGGGCGATAAGCTTGCGGACGTCTGCCAATACGTCCTGATATCCCTGGAGAGGAAGCCCCGCGATCAGATCGGTATGGATCTGTGCGTTGTCAAGAGAGACAAGTCTTTTGAGACCCGACATCATTCTTGCAGATGAGCCGTACCTGCGCACCGCCTTAAGGCTCTTTTGACAGAAAGTCTGTATTCCGGCTTCGATATGGAGCTTGCCTGGCTTGAAAAGGGCAAGCTGACGCATGAGCTCATCATCTGCAAGCGCGGGATTTATCTCAAGATGGAACCGCGTATCGCCATGCTTCCTGAAAAGTCCGAGAAGCGCCTTTGCGCGCGGCTTGTCTTCATTGAACGTCCGATCAACGATGCGGATGTCGCGGATTCCGGCTTTGTGCAGGCAGTCGAGTTCGGTTCTGATCCTTTCCAGGCTGAAACAGCGCGTGCCCTCCGACAACGCGCTCGTGCAGAAGCTGCACCTGCCGCCGCAGCCCCGCGATGTCTCGATCTGGCAGAATGGCCTGTCGACTGAAAAATAGCCTTTTTCATAAGGTGATGGAATTCCGTCGAGCTCCCCTGCGAATTTCGCAAATCCGTTGTCGTGGTATTTGCCGTCAAAAATGAAGCATGCGCCTGGGATATCCTTCCATGTTTCCGGTCTGTCAATATTGTCGAGAACAAGATGGAAACTGCTTTCGTCGCCTCTGAATGCCGCGCTAATTTCCGGATTGCCCCTGAGGAATTTTTGATTGTCGCCCAGGAATTCAGGGCCACCTAGAAATATCCTGCATGAGGGGGAGGCCGCCTTGAGTTTTCCCAGGATGGAAATTGTGAAGGCGTGGTTGAAGAGATATAGGGTTCCGCATAACACATCGGGCCTTGACGCGATCAGCTCGGCAAGGAGCTTGTCCGCATCGTCATTTGTCGTCACCGTCACGTGTTCCCACTTCCAGGCAGGGGACATCTTTTCCGTGTATGCACGGAGATATCCGTAGGAAAGCATAGTATGCGAATAGGAGGAATCGACTTCAAGGAAAAGTATCTTTTTCCCGAAGTCCCGCATCATTCCACTATCTTGTTCAGCGGATATTCGACGATTCCGGAGGCGCCTGCGGCCTTCAGCTCGGGGATCAGATCCCTGACGACATACTCGTCGACTATCGTGTTGAGCGCGCACCATCCGTCCTCGGCGAGAGGGGATATGGTAGGCCTTTCAAGGGCCGGGAGCTTGCCGACGATCTTGTCGAGGTTCTTCTTCTGGACGTTGAGCATGAGTCCGACCTTTCCTTCTGCCGCGAGTACGGCTTTCAGGAGGAGGGCGAGCTTCTCAATCTTGGCCTTCTTGAAGCTGTCCTTCATGGAGGCCTTGTTCGCTATGAACCGGGTCGTGCTTTCGCATAGGGTGTCGACTATTCTCAGCTTGTTCGCCTTCAGGGAGGAGCCAGTCTCGGTGATCTCGACGATGGCATCAGCGAGCTTGGGTGGTTTGACTTCCGTCGCGCCCCAGCTGAATTCCACGGAGGCCTTCACCTTGTGCTTCTCAAGATAGCGCTTGGTCATTCCGACAGCTTCTGTCGATATGCGCTTGCCTTCAAGATCCTTCGGGCCCTTGATAGGGGAATCTTCGGGGACGGCGAGCACCCAGCGGAGAGGCTTGCGTCCGACCTTGCCATATACGAGTTCGGCGACTTCGACCACGTCGGAGCCGTTTTCGACGATCCAGTCCTTGCCGGTGAGGCCGCAGTCAAGCACTCCTTCCTCGACATAGCGCGACATCTCCTGCGCCCTGATGAGCATGCATTCGATTTCAGGATCGTCGATGGAGGGATAATATGAGCGCGAGCTTATCTGGACCTTGTATCCGGCCTTGGCGAACATCTCCGCAGTCGTCTCCTCAAGGCTTCCCTTAGGTATTCCAAGTGAAAGTTTTGGCATTTTAATCTTCTCCTGCTGAAAATTTTGATTTTGAATCTGTTATATTAACCGAATATGCGGTTTTATCAAGACGGGGAATCAGCTTTTTCCTGATGTCGCTGGCCTATTTCAGCCTGAGCTTGTCGAGGGAGCGCTTGAAGTCGTCAGGCAGCGGGGATTTCACGAAGATCCCCAGGCCGTTGGCGGGATTCTTGAACTCGATCGAATATGAATGGAGCATCTGCCGGGGGATGTCGTCTGCGAACTCAGCAACGCCGAACCTCATGCCGTACTGCCTGTCGCCAAGCACCGGATGGTCTATCATGTCGAGATGCTTCCTTATCTGGTGCGTCCTGCCGGTCTCGATCAAAACCGAGAGATGGCTCGCCTTCTTGTTGCCGTCCAGCCTCCTGATCTTGGTCAGGGCGTGCTCATCGTCGATCCTGAGAGTGATCTCCTGCGCATCCTTTTCGACATATCCCGCAACTATGGCATGGTATGTCTTCCTGACGGCCTTCTGCCTGAAGAGATCGATCATGCTTCTGAATGCGGCGCTGTTCTTCGCCAGGAGAAGGCATCCGCTGGTGTCGCGGTCAAGCCTGTGTACCGCCTGGATCTCAGGTGACTGCAGCTGCTGGCGGAGCAATGCCTCGACGCTGCTCCCATCCTCGTTGGAGAGGACTCCTGCCGGCTTGTCGGCGGCTATGAAGTCGCCGTCCTGGAACAGTATCCTGATAGTTGACGGTATTTCGGTCTCCGAGGACTGGAAATTGAGGATTTCCACTGTGTCATCCTTTTCCAGAACATGTTTCGCCATCCAGACACGCCTGCGGTTTACGAGAACGTTCCTGCTGTCGATCAGCTCCTTCGCCTTCCTGCGTGAAAGCTTCAGCTGGAAGGTCAGGTAATCCTGCAGGTTTTTGCCCTTGTCCGCTATTCTGATTGTAAATGTTTTTTTCATATCACGTACAGTAACCGCTTTTTCCGCAAATTTAAGTGCGCTCTCTTGACTTTTTACACCTTAAATCTTTATTAGTGTTTTACGCGTATTTTATCAAACGCTCCGCCCGGAGCATATAAAGGATATTATCCAGAATGAAAATTCTCGTAGTCAACGCCGGAAGCTCCTCCGTGAAATTCACCATCTACAGCATGAAGAACGAGCAGATGCTCGCCAAAGGCCAGGTCGAACGAATAGGACTTTCCGAGCCCAGGCTCCAATATAAGCGGAACGACGGTATAGGAGTCGAGGCCAAGGCGAATGTCAAGAACCATGTGGACGCTCTCAAAATCATCTGCGAAAAACTTGTCGACAAGGAAGTCGGCGTCCTGAAGAGCCTCAAGGAGGTCGAGGCCATCGGACACCGCGTGGTCCACGGGGGCGAACAGATAACCAAGCCTGTTGTCATAGACGAACATGCAAAAGGCATAATCAAGGACTGCTTTACGCTGGCGCCTCTCCACAATCCCCCGAACATGTCGGGTATCGAGGCCTGCGAGACAATCTTCCCCGGAATCCCCAACATCGCCGTATTCGACACCGCCTTCCACCAGTCAATGCCCCCGGAATCATATCTCTACGCGATACCGTATGAGCTCTATACGAAATACGGGATCCGCCGCTATGGTTTCCATGGCACATCCCACAGCTATGTGGCGCGTGCGACAGCCAAGTTCCTCG
>CAZDNQ010000187.1:0-8378 GCA_964506605.1 uncultured Victivallis sp.
AAATCGATCAGCCCGGGGGCGCACAATATCCCCTGTATCTCCTGGGCCTTCGTTAAATATGCGTTTATGACCTTGCCGTCCTCGAAAAGGGATATCCTTGCGCCGTCCACGAGCTTGATGCCGTCGATTATCTTCCGGCCGTCGGTGGTGATGATATAAGGCCCCCTCGCCTCCTTTACAGGAATCGGGGGGAAACCCTCATAATCCTTCATCTGGGAACAGGGATGCCAGATGTGCTTGAGATCCCTTTTCTGGAGTAAATTCATATTTGAACTTCGAACATCCGACGTCGAACATCCAACTTCGAACTGAAATCCTAATTCGCCGTTCAAAGTCTCCTCCTGTGGAGGATTGAATGTTGGAAGTTCAGTTTTTCAATTTAATTCTTTAATGCTGCAATCGCCGCGGCATAATTCGGTTCCTGCGTGATCTCTGGGACAAGTTCGACATATTTCACTTTCCCATTCTCGTCGACGACGATCACCGTCCTGGCAAGGAGTCCGGCTATAGGCCCGTCGACGATCTTCATTCCATACACCTCCCCGAAATCCTTCTTCCTGAGATCGGAAACCGAAACAACATTCTTTATACCCTCGGCCGAACAGAACCTCGCATGGGCGAAAGGAAGATCCTCGGACACGCATAGGACGACAGTATTTTCGAGCCTGGCGGCCTCCTCGTTGAACTTCCTGACCGACATCGCGCATACGCCGGTATCGACGCTCGGGAAGATATTAAGGACAATTTTTTTGCCTTTGAAATCCTTAAGGGAGACATCGGACATGTCAGTCTTTGTCAGCACAAAGTCAGGGGCCTTGTCCCCTTTTGCAGGGATGTTCCCCAGGATGTGGATCGGCGAACCTTTGAGCTTGATCTCCTTCATAGCAACCTCCTTTGTCAGGTTTGTGTTGGAAATGCATCCGGCCAGGAAAAGGGTAGACAGGGCCAAAGCAATTAAACTTGTTCTCATCCCTTTCTCCTCATTTTCATGCTTGTAGTCAAGCCATTATTGGCTGTAGTCTATTAGTAAACAGAACACGCAATAATGCGTTAACTACAAACAAAATATCCCATAACCCAGCAAGCAATATTCTAATTCCCAATGCGGCATATTCAAATACTGTTAGGGTAAACACTCATATCTCACCGGGAAACCTGGAATTTTCCAGCAATGTATTTTCTGAAGACGTCACGGATGGATATTCCGCCGTCTTCGGTATGCCGGCCTGGATCCCTTGCGAAATCCGCAAGTGTCCTCATACGTCCGCCGGCACCGGCAAGGAGATAGCTGCTGAGGGCGACCTTCATTTTCACCGCCGGAAGCTGGCTCTTTCGATTTTCCACAATCTGCAGCTTCGTAGCGTCCTTGAGCCTGGCAGCCTCATCCTCTACGGTTTTCAGCTCCTCTGCGGAAAGTTCGATCGAGCAGAGGGTGTCCTCATACGGAAAGGTCCAATAGAGATCCTCCTCGGTGAATTTTCCGGTGTTGATAATGCGTTCCTGGGGGATCAGCAGGGCGCACGCCGCATCGGGCAATTTGCTGAAATACGCATCGGCAGTCATTCTGTTCAATTCATCAGCTGGAATTTCCTTGTCCACTGAAACAATCGCTTTTCTCGAGTCCACATTGGCTTTTGAAAGTAAATTTTCCAGCGAGCTGGAAAATTTGAAAGAGGCAGATCCTCCCTGCGCGACGCCGACGAGCTTGGACTCAATCTTCACGGTCCTGTGTCTTTTCACATCAACTTCAGCCTTTATGAGGGAAAAGCTGGCGCAGTAGGGATCCGGCTGGACGTACCAGCTGGCAAAGCCAGCGTTCTCGCCTGGGACGGGCTGGTGGGTATGGGCGCCGAGGACAAGATCGATCTGTGGATATTTTTCAGCTATGCGGCCAAGATTAAGGTCTGCTTTTTCAGACTGGAAAGGCCCCTGGTGGACGGCGAGGATTATCATGTCGCACCTTGATTCAGTCACCTCTGGGATGATTGCGTCCAGCGGACCGCTGATCGGGGAGGCCGTCATTCCATAGGATATCCTTCCCCAGTGCCAGCGGTCGAGGCCGGGTGAAGTCATGCCGATAACGGCGATGCGCATGCCGTCCTTTTCGAATATCTTCCATGGGAGCGCCGGCCTTTTGCCATCGGCATACAGGTTGGCTGCCAGCATTGACGGTCTGCATCCCTTCAAGAATTCGAGGAAACGCGCAGTGCCGAAATCAAAGTCGTGGTTGCCCGGGATCCAGGCGTCGTATCCGAGTTCATTCATGAAGGCTAGACCAAGTCCGCCTTTTGTGGAGCTGGCGGCGAGGGAGCCCTGGAGGAGGTCGCCGCAGTCTATCAGGAGGCATTTTCCCGCTCCCCCCGCCTTCTGCCGTTCCGAATCGAGGGCGCCGGCCAGCTGGCGGATCCCGGGTTCCGAGGCGGAACCTGTGCGGGAATGGATGTCGGCCGTCTGCAGGATCGTTATTCTTTTCAATTCATCCGCAGGGGAATACCATGGAAAAAGCAGCAGGACAAGCATGATTGTAGAAATCGGCCTCAAAGCACCCCCCTCAAATGAAAATAAAAAAATTAAGCCGATTGCAGGCATAGGCAAGCAGGATAAGGGGTTTTTTACAATTTTATATTTGACTAAACGGAATTTTGCTCAATATTATGGGGCTTTGCAGATAAAGAGATAACTTTAGGAGAACTGACATGGGTAGGCATTCAAGCCTGAAAAGCACAGGCAAAATAAGGGCTAAGAGGAACGTGCTCAAGAGATTCGAGCGCATAGACATCCTTACCAAGGGCGGACGCTGGAAGCCCGGCGACAAGGTTCTTGGACTTCCCAAGACAAAGGCTGTCGAGTAAGTTCCGCGCATTGCGTGAATACAGGGATATCGGCCTGGCCGGTATCCCTTTTATTTTTCATATTGGAATGTAGAGTATTTGGAAACTCAGCCCGGTATAATAATCCGCGGTTTCCAGCGTATTATTGTGTACAAGGAAAAAGGAGCATCCATATGAAGAAACTGCTACTGCTTTCAGCCATATCCGCATTCCTGCTGGCCGCAGGATATTTCACCAGCGCCGGCACGATCACATTCAAGGAGAAGGACGGGGCCACCACGACCATTTCAAATGCCGAGATAGTCTCCATCAAGGATGGGACCATCATCATCGAGAAGGACAAGAAAAGGCGTTCGTTCCCGCTCAGCAGCATAGCGGGATATTCACAGACCGACAGCTCTACTGCTGGCGCCGACAAGTCGATGCCCGGCGAATTCAGCGACTACAAGGTGACGATCATAAACATAAGGGCTCCTGACAAGGGTCTGGACAAGGACGGGAAGTCAACAACAGTCGACATAGAATACTCCGTATCCAGGCTTAATCCCGAGATAAAGAAGATAAAGGCACCCTACGTATATCTTTACGTGCTGCTCCCGGCGGCGAACGACACCGGCGACAGGGAGGTCCTGAGGTTCTGCTATCCGGAGGCCGCGAAACCCAAGGGCAAGGGATATGACGAGACTGCAATCCTGGATAAGGTGAATGGATTTGACAGGAAGATATGGGACGAGTCCGAAAGGGACCACAATCTCAAGCGCGAGCTCAAGAACATGGGCGATGAAGTGGTGAAGTTCGAGTTGAAAGGGGTCAAGTCCCGCAAGCTCATAGCCTACCACATAGAGATATGGGGTGACTCGGCGATCGTAGCCGAGAGGGATTGGAAGGACATCGATTCAAATGTCGGCAAGAAATGGTGGGAGAGATATTGAGCGCCTCCAGGAAAACAGCCTGTGCCGATTTCAGGGGATTTTCCGTTCCATCCACAATAATCCAGATGCCTGCCGCGTTACCCACTATGGAACAAGAACCTGACAGGGAACTGCCTGACTCCGAACTCATCGACAGTTTCCTTGAAGGCAAACTGGAGGCATTCGAGGCGCTATATGGGAAATACAGGAAACAGCTCTATTCATATCTCCACAGGCTGCTGCCCGGGCAGCACGCACTGGTCGACGACATATTCCAGCAGACCTGGATACGCGTCATCAACCAGCTGCATGCCTATAAGCACAATCAAAAGTTCCTCGCATGGATCATCAGGATATCGCACAACCTTGCCATCGACCATTTCAGGCGGAACAGGCATGAGGAGACGAATGATTTCGAAGGGGACAGGAACATCTTCTTCTCCGAGGAGAAATACGAACCCTGGCGCAATATTGACAGGGCGGAACTTTCTTCAGCCCTCGAAGAATGCATCAAGCGTCTTCCTCCGGACCAGCGCGAGGTTTTCCTCCTGCGCCAGGAGGATATCAGTTTCAAGGAGATTGCCGAGATACAGGAATGTTCCATCAACACGGCCCTCGGCAGGATGCAATATGCCATCAGGAACCTGCAGAAACAGCTCTCTGAATGGAATTCCAAAAAAGGCTGAAGCAATATGAACTGCGAAAAGGCAAAGGAACTGATACTTTCAGGCGTCTCCGAGAAGGGACTTACGGAGCATGCAGCCTCCTGCGCAGATTGCAGGAGCATGGCCGCGGCATGGAGCGCGCTGAGGGAGCTCCGCCCCGAAACACCTGTACCTTCCGATATTCTAGACTTCAAGATCAAGGATGCCGCAGCCGCCCATATCACCAGAAGAAGACATGGCCATAATGCCCTTATAAGGCGTTTCGCCATATACGCGGCCGCTGCGTGCTGCGTGCTGGTCACCTGGTTTTCATTGGACAGTCTCAACACCAATTCCAAGATGGAGCAGTCCGTAAGACCATGGGTCAGCATGGACATGGGCAGCGATTTCTATGCACTGATGGCGGAACTCGACCTCGGGATTTCGAGCATCAGCTCGGAATTCTTCCCCGAGCTCGGCGATGAACCTGATGAACTTGACCTAATCATCAGGGCCGGCGAACCTATTGAAGGATAGCCTGCAATCCAGACCGCTTCCTCCGGCAGGACCTCCCCATGTCATCCACGTATGAATTCCTGGCCGTATACCAGAATTGATCCGTGATATTTACATTTTCACGCCATATGCTAACTTTAGGGAACATCTACGGGGAATATTCCATGAAGATCGACATCGCAGCGTGTTTCAACTACGGAATTGAGAAGGTCAAAGGGAATCCGATGTTCTACATCGCCGGATTCTTCCTCGTCGCTGGAATCGGTGTCGCCTTCAAGCTTATCGCGCAGGGTTTCGGATTCGTCTTCAGCATCATGCTCCAGTCCTTCTTCGGCCTCAGCAACAAGGCCGTACTCGTTCCTGAATACATTGCCGCAACCCTTGTCGGAATTGTCCTGAGCTTCTTCCTAGCACCGTTCCTGCTTGGGTATTTCAGGGGCATCAGAAAGGAATACGAGGGCGGCACTGCTGAACCTCTGGATGTACTGCTGGGAGTGGATGCGCTTACGCCCAGCGTTGCGAACTTCGCAGTGGCAAGCATCGTATTCCTTGCAGGTTTCGCCTGCGTTGTCGTCCCGGGCATCATCGTGGCACCCCTGCTTTATCTGACAATCTTCTATCTCGCACATGACGAACTGACAGGACTGGCGGCATTCACGAAGGCGGTCGACACCTTGAAGAAAAACCCCGTGCTCATCCTATGGAACCTGATATTCGGATTATTCGCCGCACTGGGGCTGCTAGTCTGCCTTGTAGGTGTCCTGGTGACCGCACCGGTCGCGATCTGCGCAACGTACGTGCTGTTCATGCAGGTCGCTGGCGAGGAAGTGGCGAAGCCAGCCGTATTCCTGGAAGACGAAAATTCTGACTCGGATGACCTGCAAGGCGAAGACGGAAATCACGGAATCACTGCCGACATGCCACAAGGGACCCGGCTGACAGAAAACACCAGAACGACAAACACAGACAGCCCCTACAAGCTAAAATAATAATCGTTAGTCGCAGCCACCGCAGGCCTGACTACCAGCCAATTTCCAAAATCCAACTGCTGTCGGGCTGAAGCCCAACCTACTTATGATGATTACTGCTAAAAGAAGTATGTTGGGCTTCAGCCCGACAGCTATCTGAAATAAACAGGTGGCATCATACTGCAGCCAATACTGTACGTCAGTCGAAAAGCTGGTATTCCCTGGCGGTCTCGACAATCTCGACTTCCTTGACACCGACTCCGAGGAGGTGCCCCTTCATCTTCTCGAGCTCCTCGTCCTCACCGTGCACCAGGAACACTTTCCTAAGCCTCTTCAGATCCATGTTCCGGACAAACTCCTTTACGTCGTTGTAGTCGGCGTGGGCGCTGAACGTGTTGAGTATCTTGACTCTCGCCCTGAGCTTGTAGATCTGGCCGAAGATCTTGACTTCCGGCTGTCTTTCGGCGATCCGCCTTCCGAGCGTGTCCTCCGCCATGAACCCCACGACGAGGACGGTGTTGCGGGGATCCTCGATGTTGTTCTTGAGATGATGGAGTATCCTGCCTGCCTCGCACATGCCGCTGCTGGAGATGATTATGCACGGATCGGTCTTCTCGTTGAGCTGCTTCGACTCGGAGACGTTTGTGATGTAGTGGAGCGTCTCGAAACCGAACGGGTTCTTGTCCTGGATCAGAAACTCCTCACGCACTTCGTCATCGAAGCATTCCTGATGAACCCTGAAGATGCTGGTCGCGTTGAAAGCCATCGGGCTGTCGACATATATCTCTATCTTCGGAATCTTCCTTGCGTTGACTAGCTGGTGCAAGTAATAGATGATGTCCTGCGTCCTTTCAACGGCGAACGCGGGGATTATTATCTTCCCTCCGCGCTCGACGGTCTCCCGTATGATTTCGCAGAGCTGCCTGCAGGCGTCCTCGATCGGATCGTGCAGACGGTTTCCGTATGTCGCCTCGCAGACGAGATAGTCGGCGGATGGAATCTGTTCGGGATCGTGGATGATCGGAGTTCCTTTCCTGCCGAGGTCTCCGGTGAACGCCACCTTCCTGCCCTGCCCTATGTCTATGACAGGCATCGCCGAACCGAGGATGTGTCCGGCATTGTAGAAATGACACTTGATGGAGTCCGCGACAAAGAAGTCGCGGTGATAGCTTATGGTTATGAACTGTTCGAGCACCTTTATGACGTCCTTGACTCCGAACAGGGGCTGGAACGGCTCCTTCTCGCCGTAGATCTTCTTCTTGCGCATCCACTCGGCGTCCTTCTCCTGGATGTGGGCGGTATCAGCCATGATAAGACCGGCTATGTCGCGGGTTGCAGGCGTTGCATAGACGTTGCCCTTGAATCCGCATGCTGAAAGATAAGGCAGCCTGCAGGAATGGTCGCAGTGGCCATGCGTGAGGATTGCGGTCTCTACGGTCGCGGGATCAAAGAAGAACTGCCTGTTCTTCTGTTCGGCGACAACGCGTTTTCCCTGGAACATACCGCAATCGACCAGCAGCTTTACGCCGTCGACCTCCAGCATGTGGGTTGAGCCTGTGACTTCATGGTTTGCACCGTAGGAGATGAATTTTACAGACATTAATGTATAGCCCTGTTTAATTTATGGATGCGGTTAATATATTTCTTTAAATACGTGCCGAAAAATAAATTTCAATCCTGTATTTCGCAATTATTCCGGGAAATTCCATAAAAGGGCAATGTGTCTTTCAGGCGCAGAGCGGCAAAGGCACACAGGCGCAGAGCTGGAAAAGACAGCAAATGAATTCAGACTGAAAGCCTCCGCGGGGAGTCTGGATTGGTCTCGAGCCATTTTCGGTATCTCGGAGTCGGGCCGCGCTTTACATCTTCAAGGAAGGGCTTCATCTCCTCCAGGGTCTTTATCTTGCAGACGGAATTCTTCAGTTCGCCCGGATAGCCGCGCCCCTTGACATAGTCGATCATCAGCTTGCGTGAAATCTTCATTCCCATCTCCTCCCCGTAGATTCCAGCCATCTCAGAGACATGCCTGAAGATCTCTTCGGCCAGACTCTCAGGCGTCGGAGGACAGAATGCCTCACCTGCATTTATCTCTTCGAAGATCCATGGGTTGCCCATCGCGCCACGGGCCACCATCACGCAGCCGCATCCAGAGCTTTCACGTAAAACCCTGCAGGTCGAATGGCTGAAGATCCCGCCGTTGGCGATGAGCTGTGTCCTGACGTTCCTCCTGACCTCCGAAATGATATTGAATTTGACGTCCCCTGAATATACCTTCGCCATGATCCTGCCGTGCAATGTCACCGCTGCAGCACCGGCCTCTACCAGCCTGCTTATCAGATGGATGGTCGGCGCCGGATCCTCCTCGTCTATTATCCTGGTCTTGACGGTTACGGGCACCTGCGAATTCCGCGCAATCATCTCGAATGCCAGGATCGCCTCCTCGGTCTTCTTAGCAAGTGCGGCGCCCTCGCCTTTCCTGACGACCTTCTTCGCAGGACAGCCTAGGTC
>CAZDNQ010000188.1:0-8376 GCA_964506605.1 uncultured Victivallis sp.
CCGTAATTTCTTCAAAACCGATTGAATCGCCAATCATGGCTTCACCTCTTTCTTCTCGTCCGCATGCGGGAACCAGTCGCAGAGGAGGTCGGTGACTATCTCCTCGAGCTGGACGGAGTATATCAGCGTGCGCCCCTTGAAGAAATGATATGCGGCAAGCGACGGGATGGCGACGATGAGCCCGGCTCCGGTGGCCACCATGGCCTTGGAGATGCTGTCCGCGAGGAGGGCTGGATTGCCGAGCGAGCCGGCGAGTGCGACAGTGTTGAACGCGTCGATCATGCCTGAAACTGTTCCGAGAAGGCCGAGGAGCGGAGACAGTGTGGCCGCGACGGCCAGCGGATACGCCTTCTGGACCTGCAGGCGCATTTCACGTGCTCCGACATCGCCGGCGATGGTGTGGAGCCTTTCGGGGCCTTCCCTGCGGCGTTTGACTATCTGGGAGATTATCCTTGCAAGGACGGAATCGGACTTGTCGCAGAGCTCCTGGATTTCCTGGTATTTGCCCTCTTTCCACAGTGCGTCGGCCTTTTCTGCGAGGTTCGCAGGGGCGATCTTCTTAAGCCTGAGGTTGACGAGGCGCTCGATGGTGTAGGTGATGAACAGGATCGAGAGGAGGAGCAGCACCCACATCACATTTCCACCTTCCTTGAACCGGACGATGAACTCGTTCTCCTCCGACTTCGGTTTTCCTGCTCCATCGAGCATGGCCGCGCGTGCGTCCTTGGGCTGGGCAGGAGAAGCGGCGGCCGACGACGGCGGCTGGGATTTTTCCTGGGCGTTAGCAGTCGAGGTCAGAAGAAGGAGAAACAAGGCAGACAGCGCTGCGGCGGACAGTAGGACAAGCCTCATAGATTGTTCCTTTTATTTATGGGAACAGCATGCTTTGACCGGCCTTCCGTCAAAATAGATATGCCTGCTCCCGATGTAGTAAGCGGAAGAAATGGTGATTTCGTACATTATATTATGGAAAACAAGATGTTTTCAGATGTTCCTAGGCTGCGAGCGCATGAAAGAGGCGGTTTTTCTTGATTTATACCGTACGTCTTGCTATCTTCCAGGATATGTTGAATATAATTATTATCAGCAGGGGTTCCCATGGGTATGAATTTCTTTCCCAAGATAGTTAAATTCTTTGTTCTTTTTGAAAAGCAGAGCGGCATAGTGAGGGACGCCGCCGTCACACTTGATTCAATCTTCCGGGATTTCACCGATGTGCCTGCGAAGTGCGAGCGAATCAACAAGCTGGAGAAGGAGGGCGATGAACTTTCGCGTGAAATATCCTCCCAGCTGGCTCTTACATTCATCACGCCCCTTGACCGTGAGGATATTCATTCCATCAATATGGCGCAGGAGGATGTCCTCAACATGACAAGGGCCATCTCCTCGCGTGTCGGGCTGTACCAGTTCAAGGAGCTTGAACAGTCTGCGGTTGATCTTGTCGAGAACCTGAGGATGATGCTCGAGGAGACCGAAAAGATGATCAAGATGCTCAGCAGCAAGAAGAAGGTTGAGGAGCACTCAAAGATAGTCAACAGGTTGAAGAATGAGTCAGAGCTCCAGCTGCTTGTCGCGCTTGGAGAGCTGTATGAGTCGGCGCAGGCAGACAATGAGAAGCTGCTCTATACAATAAAATGGACGCAGATCTATGACCGCATCGAACAGGCGCTGGACAAGGCGGAAGTCCTTTCCAACGTCATTGAAGGGATAAGCATAAAAAATGCCTGAGATACCGATACTGCTTGCGCTCATCATCGGTGTTGCGCTGATATTTGACTATACGAACGGGGCGCATGACAGCGCAAACGCCATTGCGTCGGTGGTCTCGACAAAGGTATTAAGCCCAAAGGCCGCAGTCATCATGGCCGGGGTATTCAACTTTATTGGCGCCTTCCTCGGGACACATGTCGCCGAGACCATCGGAAAGGGCATTGTAAAGACGGAGATGATAGCCGGCTGCCAGTCGCTGCTGCTTGCCGCATTGTTCGGAGCGATATTCTGGAACTTGCTGACCTGGTATATTGGTCTTCCATCCTCATCCTCGCATGCGCTGATCGGCGGGCTTATGGGCGCAGGCATTGTCGACAGCGGCTGGAGGTCCCTTGAATACGGCTCAATCCTGGAGAAGGTCATTATCCCTTTGTTCCTGTCGCCTGTTGCCGGTTTTATCGCCGGATATCTCTTCATGCTTGGTATTGCCTGGGTGACATGCAGGGCGCGATACAAGCCGGCGAACGCAGTTTTCAGGAAGCTCCAGATATTCGCCGCCTCCTGCATGGCGCTCAGCCACGGCATGAACGACGCACAGAAGACGATGGGTATCATTGCGCTGGCGCTTGTCATCTTCCATAAAATTCCAGAATTGTATGTGCCTCTCTGGGTGAAGATTGCCTGTGCCGCCGTGATAATGATGGGAACTCTGAACGGGGGCTGGAAAATAATAAAGACCATGGGGCAGAAAATCTTCAAGATGCAGCCGGTCCATGGTTTTGCAGCTCAGAGCTCAACGGCAGGCGTCATCCTTGCCGCCTCAATGTGCGGTGCGCCCATAAGCACCACGCAGGTTATTTCATCATCGGTGCTCGGTGTCGGTTCATCAAAGAGGTTCTCCGCCGTCCGCTGGGGCGTCGCAGGCAACATGGTTCTTGCCTGGTTTGTGACCATACCGGCATCGGCGCTGGTCGGGGCGCTCTGCATGGTGCTCTGCAAACTCATCGGCTTGAAATAATGGTCGGAGAAACTGCCTAGAAGCTGGATTTGCTGAGGCTTGAGCGGCTGTTCAGGCGGTAGAGCCTCGGAGAGGCGCCGGATTCCTTCTTGAACGCCTTGCTGAAATGGAACTGGTCCTTGTATCCAAGCTCGTCTGCAATCTCTGAAATTGTCCTGTCAGTCTTCAGCAGCATGTGTTTTGCCCTGCCCATGCGCGTCTTCGTCTGGTAATGCACCGGGGAGACGCCAAAGGCCGCCCGGAAGAGCGTGCTGAACCTTGAAACCGACAGGTTCGCCAACTTCGCCATCCTGTCCAGCGAGATTTTGCCGGGATGCTCATCACGGAGATATTTCAGTGTCGGTGAAAGACGCTCGTACAATTCGCATGTCTCATTGAAATTCCCCCTGGCGTCCGTGGATTGGATTATTATCGAACACAGGCGGAACCCAAGGGATTTTGCTGTTATGAGACAGTCCATGCCTGCCGCTTCTCCCGGACTGCTGGATATTTCCGCGAGCTCCTGGCATATGTCTCCGGCCTTCCTGGCGGATGATCCTTTGATAACCGCAGGGATCTGGTAGAAGCTGAACGCATCCACTGTTTCAAACACCGTCAGCCTGAAATGGGCCCATCTGCTTACGCTCTTCGTTCCTTCTGCCAGTGTGAGCCTGTGCGGAACCCCTTCGGGAATCACAAGCGCCTCGCCATGTCCGAAAGTTCGCGTCGCCTTTCCGGGGATTTCAATTATGACTGGACCTGCCGAGAGCTGTGAGCACATGGACCACGGCATCGTCCTGTGCCCGGTCGTGTGCGAATCGGATATATGGGTGACCGCGCCTCCGAAATATTCGAACCTCATCGTGGAGTCTATGAGTTTAACAAGATCCTTCCCCAGAGGCATGGCGCATCTCCATAATAGTAAGAAATGACATGTTAAAAGTGATAATATCCATATGATGAATATATGGCGTGCTATAAAATAACATAAAGATGAAACTCTGCAAACATTAATTACGGGAGATAACTCAATGAAATCCAGGATCTGTGAACTGAGCGAACCGCAGCGGGGATGGATCTATCATTCGGGCAAGATAGTTTATGTTGAACGCTTCCGGGAAGGACGCCTGATCGCGGCATCTTTCCAGGATACGGGGATTCCCTTCCATGCACGTGATGAAGAGGCCGACGCCTCCGCATTTGATCTGGTCGTTGACGGGGAGTCCCTGTATTTCGGGTGGGAAGTCGCCAGCGCTGAGATTTTGAAAAATGGAGATCTGACTGAAGCAAGACTTGTACTGAGACATGCCTTGAAACCTGTGGAAATTGAAATCGCCACACAGGCATGCGGCGACGGATTCTTCCGCAGGCGCATGAAGCTTCGGAATATTTCCGATGAGCATTCATGCGGGCTGACGTCGGTGTCGCCGCTGTGCGGCAGCATCTGGATGATGGGCGACAACCTGAAGGAGAACCTTCACGACTCCGGAGGAGTTCCATACCGTGCCGGCTGGTTCCAGGACAACGACTGGAGCAATGAGGGCAACTTCCAGTGGCAGGAGATCCCGTTGAATACCGAGCTCGCCTTTGGTTCGAGCAGGGGGCGCAGCGGACACACGAGTCCGTTCGCCATTGCCCACAACAATGTCTATGGCGGATATTTCCTGGCGCATCTTGCATGGTCCGCGAACTGGCGCATGGGATTCCTGTGCGATTATGGGAGGAATGCCGGACAGAGCAGGCTCAAGTTCTCCATGCAGCCTGTATCACCTTCGCCGATGCGTGTGCTCGCACCCGGGGAGGCGGTCGATCTTCCGGAAGTCCATTTCGGGATGAACCATGATGGTTTTGATGATGCCATACAGTGCTGGCACAGATATCTGCGGAGGAATGTGCTGCCGAGGGTCGGAGACGGGTTGCAGCCGGTGATCTACAACCACTGGGGATATATGGAGCATGAGCTGAGCGAATCAAAATTGATGGAGGCGATCGACATTGCCGCCGAGATCGGCTCGGAGCTGTTCATGGTCGATGCCGGCTGGTATGCCGACGCAAATACGCCGTGGTGGGACACCAGCGGGGACTGGATGTCGGGCAACCGTCTGCCGAACGATCTGTTTCCGGTTCTGGACTATGCGCGCTCAAAGGGTTTGAAGTGCGGGCTATGGGTGGAGATTGAGAGCGCCGGAAAATCTTCAAAGCTGGCGGAGGAGCATCCCGACTGGTTTATCACGCGTTACGGCAAACCTGTGGAGCGCATCCTTGATCTGGCGAAGCCGGAGGTCGCAAAATATGTTGAAGATCATATTTTCCGGATAATCGACCGCTACAAGATTGACATGTTCCGGCTCGACTACAACATCGATGCCCGCGAAGGAGGATTTAATTCAAGGGACGGCCGTATTGAGAATACATTGTGGCGGCATGTTGAGGTAATCCATGGAATATTCGACAGGGTCAGGAGGAAATATCCTGAACTGCAGCTGGAGAACTGCTCCAGCGGCGGCGGGCGTACTGATCTCGGCATGCAGGGCCGTTTTACGACAGCTTGGGTTTCAGACTGGCTTAAGATGCCGCGCACGGTGCGGATCCTGAACGGCATGAGCATGGCGCTTCCGCCGGAGTTCATCAACAGGACCCTGGGAGTCTGCATGGCGGGCAGCTACCGTGGAAACATCGATACCCAGTTCCATGTGATCGTGCTGGCGCATCCTACAATCTCAGGCATCATGCACTCGCTGGACGACTGCAGCCCGGAAGTCATGACGGCCGCGAAGAAGTATGTCGACATCTACAAGAAATTCATCAGGCCTTTTCAACGTGAGGCCAGGGCATATCACCATACGCCGGTGATCCCGGGGGCGGATGCCACAGGCTGGTGTGCGCTTGAATATGTCTCGGAAGACCGGAGCAGGGCGGTGGCTGGTGTTTTCCGCCTTGTCAATGCGGAAAATGATACATATGTCCTGCGGTTCCGCGGACTCGATCCGTCGAGGCGCTATAAGATCACCGCTGAGCCTGGCGGCCTGGTTTCGACAGTTGATGGCATTGTTCTTCTTCAACAGGGGCTGTCCATAAGGCTGGATACACCTCTTACCTCACGTCTCCTCCTGATCGAGGAGGTAAAGGAGTAGAATCTATTTCGCGTGGGGATGGGCCGTGGCGTATTCGACCTTGAGCAGGGAGTTCCATCCGCCTTGTCATGTTACCAGCAGTCCCGCGTGATCTGCGGGGTTATTAAGTAGCCGCCGACGTAGTCGCTGAACGTCACTTCATGGTCCAGTTTGTAGTATGTGACGTGCCCGTCGAATGAGATGGCGTTGAATCCCTTGTTCTGGTTGTGGTGGTGGCCGAACTTGCTGTATGAACTGGAGTATCCCGGAAAGCCGAAGCAGTTATATTGACCTTGTGGATTTGGTTCGTCTGACGCCATGATTTTGACATCCGGACGGGTGATGGTGCCTACCTTGTTCATGCGGTAGGTGGAGGCGCTCCAGGGATTCTTATACCAGAGGGAGAAATAGTTTACTGCCAACATGTAGTTTCCGCTCGTCTTCCACCAGCTGCCCGGACCCTCCAGATAGGCGGCGCGGACGGAATCATATTTCGGATGGCTCCGGCACATCGGACCGCCTGCGTCCTTGAAATACGTGTAGAAGGTGTTTCCGGGAAGATTGTTGGGGTATCCTCTTGGTTCGCCGCCCAAAGCTTCCTCAGGTGGGAACAACTGCCCATAATATTGTGGATCTTCGGTCTGGTTGCACCTGGAGTTGGGCATGTAACCGTCGTAGTCTCCAATGAAAGAGAAGATGCTAATCCCCAGTTGCCTCTCATTGTTCAGGCAGTCTATAGTATTTGCCATGTCCTTTGCCAGCTTGAGGGCAGGCAGCAGCAATGCCGCGAGAATTGCAATTATTGCAATCACCACCAGCAGTTCAATAAGAGTGAATCTTTTTCCCAGCATTAGAATCCTCTCCGTAAAGTATACGAAATCCAATACGAAAAATCAAATGCCCCAGGCAAGTCAATAAGTTGTCCTGTTGTTAAAACGTTCCTTGAATTCACTGGTATCCTTATCAAACAACGGAGTATTCGTTATGAAGATTGGGTGAACCCGCTGAAGTTCACCGTTGCCGCCAAAGCAAACAAGTGCGCCTTCCCCCTTGTGGCGTCCGGCAAAGGCACTGGGAGTAACTCCGCCAGTGAATAGTGTCAAATTGCGATCAGGGAAAAAGAAGTAACGCCCGGAGGTCATTTGGATGTCTTTCCAGCTTTCAGCGGCATAGAACTGACTGGTAGGACGCAACATGTGATCCATTCTGATGTAAATCGAGCGGTAACCGTATGAAGCCTGATTTGCAGCCCATTCTCCATTATATCTCACATATGAGGCGCAGCAGCCGATATCAATATTATCAAGAGACCTGTCAGAGAATACCATTCGATCGTTACCAAACTTAGTTCTGAAATCATCAGCCGCATCTTGATCCAAACGATGGGCATAACTAACAAACACGTTTCTCATATTATTCAATTTTAAGGTGATTAGTTTTCCAATTCAGTCAAATCTTCAACTTCTGCAATATCGCTCAGTAATCGAGTGTAATTTCTTATTTGTTCTTGGAGGATTTCTAACTCAGCTCGGAATGTTTTGCATTCTACGGGGTTTTCAAACGCCTTTTCATTACTTCTTTTATGCCACTTAGAAGTAAAAGGCCTAATCACCTGATTGAGAATAATTACAGAGATTTTGGTGAACTCAAAACAAGATGATCCATATCTTTTTAGTATTTCCCTAGTTGTCCCATAAATGGAGCTAATACTATCTAAAGCAGCCTGCTCATCGCCGTCTTCAATTTTTAACCTTTGAGTTGTAATCCTTGTCAAAAGCTCAACATACATTTCCCAGGCAGCTAGTTTATCAGAATCGGTAAACTTTAATTCTACCTCCAAGAACTTTGCATTGATTTTTAAGCTTGTAAAATTCCATTTCCTGAGCCAAGTTTCGAGTTTCATTGAATGATATTTTTAATGGTTTCTTTTCAAGAGAGTATACATACCTACTCTCCACCTTCTTTTTGGATTTTCCAATTCCCGGCCTCTTTGTCTTTTGAAATGTGATAATTCGCCATAATGTTATTGATATTGAGGTTCTTGATTATTTTGTTTTCAATCGCCAAAAGTCATGCCAACTTCGTCCCAAACAGAATACTGACAGAGTCGCGACTGCAACTAAGACCCAGAATATTAAAACTTTATAATGAAATTACGACGATATGTCATTTAAAACAAACCTTAACGGATGGGATTTCACAGTAATCAAATACTGCCAAAATGACCGATTATAACACTCTAAATCAATAAGTTAAAAAGTTATATGTATATATAATTATATATTTACTATCCGAATTGACTATTGATTTTTTTGTTGAATGACTTGAAATTCTTGAAATCGGCTATGTAACTTCGCATTTATGGATGTACTGACACCAGAACAGCGAAAAAGGAATATGAAGGCTATAAAAAGCCATGGAACGAAGATGGAAATTCGTCTCACAAAGGCATTATGGGCTCAAGGTCTCAGGTATCGTAAAAATGACAAGAGGGTCTTCGGGCGTCCCGATATCAGCTTTTCAAAGAAGAGAATCGCCATTTTCATTGATAGTGAG
>CAZDNQ010000189.1:0-8375 GCA_964506605.1 uncultured Victivallis sp.
TCGATCTTCACAGGGATGTTCCTCATTGCCGTGCTTCTAGATTTCCCGTCGGCATAATCCGCAGGAACAGGGAACTCATATTCCGCAGTCATCCTTGAAACAAGCGGTCCGCTCTCCACGATGGAAACAGAAGCCTGCAACGGCCTGCTGGTCAATATCCTGTCATTGCGCGGCGCCCTGTGCATCCATGCGTTCCCGCATTCGCCCTGGTCGGTCAGATAATTCAGGCCGTTGAAGAGTTTTCCATTCTTCTTGTCCTGTATGTCAACCGTCCCATTGGTGTTCACCTTCACCTTGATCAGCGCATTCTCCATCGTGTCCGGACCGCTCACAAGCGTCGCAGGATTCCGTGGGACTTCCTCCTCGGGCCTTATGAAATATGTCCTGTAGCCCATGGCGGGGACCTTCCTGAAGGAGGCATGTACGTTGATCCTGTTTGTCGCCAATATTGACGGGACCTCCCACACGTTGTCGACAAAGACGCTCGACTTCTCGTTGAACACAGGCTGAATTTCAACCTTTCCACCGTCGCATCCCTCGAGCCTTATGAACTTCGATTTCATCGTGGACGGCACTTCCAGATCCAGCGGCATGATCACGTCCCGCTCGAACGGCAGGGTGTTGAAGACCACCACCTGCATCACGTCCGCGGGAAGATCCTTCGGGGAAAGGTTCTGCGAAACATGGCTTATCGCGTCCTCGGCTACTATGTCGGCGATGTCGGATGTCTTCCTGTACCTGTATTCCATGTCAAGGCATACCGCGTCAGGCGCACAGCCTCCGTTGGCGTCGTGCGTATGGTTCGACAGCAGATACTGCCAGGCGCGGTCAAGATATTTGGAAGGATAATCCGCACCGGCGATGTAGCTCATCGAAGCCATAGGTTCCGCGAGATAGACGAGATTGTTCGATGCGGCGAAGTCCTGCTGCTTCAGATATACCCTGGCGCTTATAGTCGACGGGAAGAGATAGGTCCACATGCCCTGCTTCAGCGCGGCGCGGCGTTCGCCCTCGAGCACCTTCAGCTTGTCATAGTCAAGAAGCTTCGCGAGCGACTTCCAATATGATTCAAGGTCCGTATGTTCAATTGAATACCTGCCCTCGAAGATCTTCTTCGCATCCTCGATGACCTTTGATTCGAGCGGATAGGGAACGGAGATGTCATGTCCGTTCATCGCAAGGAAGATTTCCGTCGTGAAATGGCCGCCTTCGCGCTTTACCATGTCTTCGATCGCCTGCTGCAGGCGCGACTTGTCATATGGCGTCTGCGGTGAAAGCAGGTTGAAGTGGGCGTCCGTGTCGCTGAGCCCGTCGACGAAGCGGATCGGCATGTCGTCCCATTGCGCCCAGGTGAAATCCTTCTCGAAGACGCGGCCGCGCGTCACCGGACGGTGTACCTGGTAGTACCAGTTGTATCTCGCGTAGATCGCAAAACGGGTCGCGAGCACCCTGCTGCCGTCAGGAGAATCCCATATATATTCGGCGTCGGACTCGTGGTGCGAGATGCCGCGGTAGAACATCATCTTGTCGATCCCGAACCCGTTCAATATCTGCGGAAGCTGTCCGGTCTGTCCCCAGGACGAAGGGGTATATGCGACAGTGCCTTTCCTGCCGCCATACTTTTCGACGGTCTTCCTGCCCCAGAGGAAATTCCTGAGCAGCGCCTCGTGAGAGATGCTGAACTCCTCGGCGAGAGTATACCATGGACCCGCGACAAGCCTGCCCTGCTTCACATATTTCTCTACAAGCTCCTTCTTCTCCGGCCTCATTTCAATATAGTCGTCGAGCAGTATTGAATGTCCGTCGAGAGTGAACGAATGGAACTCCGGATATTTCCCCAGGATGTCCAGCGTGATGTCCATCATGTCGAGCAGGCGCCGCCTCGTCTTCTCGAACGACCAGCGGAACTCGCGGTCCCAGTGCGTGTTTGAAATCACCTTGATCTGCCTGATGCGGTTCGAATCCTTTTCCATGGCTCTGCCCCTTCTTATAAAATATAGAATTGTTGAATTACATCGGAACTATCGTGTCTCCCGCCATCTGACCAGCACTGGGTTGCCTCCAACGGGTACATCCCTGACTATCTTCCTCATCCCGTACTGCCCGTTGCGCCTTGGCTCCTCGAGACACAGCGGCAGTTTTTCACCTGTGACAATATCCTCCACTGAGACAGCCTTGAGATTTGACGGTGCGTGCTCCCATATGATCTTGCCGACAGGTGAATTGTACTCGCCGTCGATCCTCCCGCCCTTCCAGACAAAGCAGAGGTATTCGTCCTTCCTCCTGAACCAGAACACCTGCGGCTTTGTAATTCTCAGAAAATGCTCCTCGCTCTGCTTCTGCCAGTAGAGCGTGGTAGAGAGGCCGTTGACTGAGACAGAAAGTTCCGCAGGAGCATCTGCAAGAAATGTCCAGTCGGTTCCAAGCGCGCATACAAGGTTCTTCAGCGCATGGAATGCGGGCTTGGGCCTGTAAGCATCCTTCTCATTCCTGATGATGCCGAAATTGTTTTCCGCGTCCTAGATGTCGATGCCGTCGTTCATGAAGTCATATATGCAAGGAGTCTTCACACCAGCCGCAAACGACAATATGATCGTCCTGCACAGGTATGACGCCTGTGCCGCCTCTGTGTATCCGCAGCACCAGCCGGGCTTGAAGTTGTGGTTGTAGGTGCTGAACCCGAATTCGGTCGCATACATTCCAAGCTCCTTCTTCAATGTCAGGAACGCATGTTGCTGCGTCATCCTGAAGAGAGAGAGATAGCTGTGCTCCTCGTCGGCGCATGCGACACCGTCCTGCGCGCTTATGCAGCCTCCTCCGAACGGGACCGTCTCAGATGGAAATCTGACCGTATACGGATGATGACTCACGCCGTCGACGTTCCTGAACGCCTCCGGATGATGGTTGGCCATGTGGAAGAACTGCGGCTCACCTGGGTTTGTGATTATCTCAGCGTCCGGATCCGCATCGCGTATCGCGCCGACCGACATCCCCAGCAGTTCGCAGAACTTCTCGCGCCAGAGCGAAGGCTCCTGTCCGCTCCAGTTGCCGCCGTACTGCCTGAAGAAGAAGAAATTCGTAGGCTCGTTCCAGATCTCATATGCAATAATGTTCTTCCCCTTCAGCTTCCTGGCCATGTAGCCTGCGAATTTCGCAAAACCGGCCGGGTCGAGGGGATTCTTGTAGATCGGATTTCCGTAGTCGAGGATGAGTATGATGCCAAGACCGGCGTCCGACACCCTGTCAACCCAGTCCTGGTAAACCTTCGGAACCTTATACTGCCCCTTCCTCGTCTCAGTCTTCTCCCAGTGGATCTCGGAGCGGACTGCGACGGCTCCCAGCTTTCTGATCATCGGAAGCAGCTTCTCGACCTTCCATCCCTTGTCCCGCGTTTCAAAATGCGTACATACCCCGATCCCTTTTGACATCTCACTCTTATTCATTTATTTTTCCTTGCGCTTCAAATAGGTCACATTGTCGACATAGATAGTATCATCTGCCTTCCTGTTCCTCATGTTGTGGGCAGCGCTGAGCATGATCCACAGCTGGTTGGCCGGCGGATGCCACTTGCCGTCCTTTGCTCCACCCCACGGCTTCGGGATCTTCTCGAAATCCTCGAGCACGACCTCCTGCCACTCGTCCGTCGCCTTAAGATCGAGCTTGGCCTGGAAGGTCTGTCCGCTGGAATCGGTTATCCTGACAGACAGCGCCTTCTGGTTGGGCGCCTTAACCCAGATGCTTATCTTCTCCGGATCGAATATCAGCTTCTTCACCATCGCCACATATGACCCGCCATCCGTGAAATCCCCCTTGAGCACCGCGCACTTCTTCCCGGTCTTCGCGTTCGAATCCGTGGCATTCAATGATCCGTTCGCACCCTTGAACTCCCAGCCACCATTGTATTCCCATCCGTCGATGTCCTTCTCAAAATCTCCAAGACTGGGATTCTCATTTCCGCCCTTGAAGGCGGTTACAAGGAAAAATATTCCAATTATAAACAACCTACTCTTCATTGCATCTCCTTTTAAAATTTCACCAAATAGCTGTCCAGCTCCATCGGACCTGCTTCGACGTCAAAAACAATATTCCCGTCCTTCACCTGCGCCTGCACAGGCTTGCCTGTGACGAGGTCCGTCACAGTCTCCGTACCTTTGAATGTCCCGGGAACGGAAACTGCGATCTTCGCAGCTTTCATGCCCCGGTGGACGACTCCGACGTATGTTCCATTCTTCGACGCATAGGTCCTAACCTTCACATCGGCATTTTCATTCTTCACAGCTGTCCCTTTTACCGCCGGAAGCGCCAGGAACGCCTGGGCGAAGCGACGATGCTCGGTTATGAAGCTGCGTCCTATTGTATATGGCGTCCATGTGATTACGTTCGGATCGCCGTGGAATACGCTCAGCACTTCCTCGGCCATGCTGAATGCCGGTCCTGCGGGAGTCATCTCGCTGGTCTCGTAATCGTCATTCTGTATGTTTGTGCGCCCTTTCTCCTCATATGTGAACTGGTTGCAGACCGCAAGCCCGTCGCCAGTCTCGAACGAGCGGATATAAGGCTCATTGTTCGACAGATAATGCAGCTGCACAGGGAGAAACAGGGCTATGCCATCCACATCACGGTAAAGTTCCGGCCTGAGCAGCTTGTGCGGCTCATTCGTCATGGGATGCCCGCCCTGCAGGCGTTTGACATAATCCATGTCCGTGAGCTTTTTCTGCTGCGCGACCTTCTTCACGTACCACTGCCGGGCATTGTCAACATTGTACAGATCGCTCCAGTCCTGGGCTGAATTGCCCTCGTTATTGCCAGTGGTAAGGTTCCAGCCGTCAGGATCCCAGTTATAATAGTAGAGCTTGAGATCCGGACGGTAGCTGCGCAGGTGGTCGCGGATCTTGACATGGAAATCGCGGCGTTTGCCCTGCCACCAGTCCTGGTACTCCTTCGCCATGGTGACGGAAGCCCACTTGGCGACTGCGGCATCGTCGCCCTTGGGCATCTCGCGGCCGGTCTCCTTGCAGAACATCTCGACATCCTGTTTGCCGTAGGAACACTTCACTCGGTCGCTGCGCATGCGCCAGAGAATCCCGCCAAGGTTGGGATACTTGGCGATGTTCTTGCCGACAACCTCGTCAATCAGCACCTTGACATCCTCCCAGGTGGCTGGATGCAGGAGGTTTGCGCCCCATGGCGTATACCTGCCGCACTTGTCCTGTTTTCCATCGGGCCCTATGACCCTGGCTTCCTTTGGCAGTTTCGGGCTGCCGCCGTATTCAAGACGTGGTATCAGTGACACCTCGCGGTCGCGGGTGGCGTCCAGCCAGAGACCGAGGATCTTCCAGCACTTGTCGTTGCCGAATCCGTCGCGATGCACAGGGGAGCCAAACCATTCTGGAGCTCCATCATATTCCTGCGAGTTGGGAAAATAGCCGTTGAAGGACCATTTCAGGAAGACAGGCCCCAGTGCATTGAGCCCAATCAGCCTTGCGTATTCCGAAACGTCAGCCGGATTGGCTTCGGGCTGGCGTTCCCAGTCCATCATGAGAACCCGCTTCTTCTGCCCTTCGGGATAGCGGATTGCCGGATAATGCGCCTGCGGATTGTCGATTTCATAAAGACGCATTTCCGCTACCGCAGGCCCGGAATCGTACTGTGACGAATAGACGCGGCCGATGTCATGGAAGAAGACCCAGAAGCCGTTCTCCGAAGAGACCGACCTGCTGCCCTTATACCCGTATGTGACATCATCAAGCGACACGACATGGTCGCACCACTCGTAGTTTCCGCTCAGGGGATATGGTGTGTTCGGCTCGTTGGCGCAGAGTTCCGGGCTTACTCCGGTGCGGAAACCGACACCCTGGTAATTGCGGCCGGCCTTGATATCCATGGCGAAGTAGTGGCTTTTGTCCTCCGGATACAGTATCCTCAACAGATACTGCTTATATGGTTTGAGTTTGCCGCGGCCGATGCGGTATCCGAAGAATTCATCATTGTCGGCTTCACGGTATTTGCGGTCCTTGAATTCTAAAATCTTGATTCCCTTTTCCCAGGTGGCATAGGCGCGCCTCCCGCCCCAGAACGCACGCACACCCCCCTGCTTGTACGGATGCGGATCCTGCAATGAAGCATTGCCGCATTCGATTACATCAATGAGCTTTAGCTTCCCCAGCGGAGTGCCCTCGATCTTGTCCGAAAGCGCGGGAAGCTCCAGCTTGTCGCGGCCCTCATATTTCAGCGTCTGCTGATGCCATGAAAATGCCTTCAGCGGTTCTCCATCCTTGTTCTTGAGCAGGGCGGAGGCGTCAAACCATTCACCGTAATATAATTGCTCCGCCTCGTCTGGAGTAAGCTTCACAGCCGCCAGCAGATCGCCGTCTTCCGCACGTTTCACAGGAGCATTTCCATTCAGCACAGTGCGGTGGAAGCAGTCGATCAGACGGTAGTCGAGTGTCTGGCCGTCGCCCTTGCCCAGTTTTCCGTAGAACTTGAAGACAAGTTCCAGTGTTTTTCCGGGCTTGGGCCCCATTTCGAAATCCTCCGGCTTCGCGAGGGTATCAGGCTGCCCGGCCACCCTTAACATTATCGATCCTGCGTCGGGGGATATGAAAAGCTTGTCCCCGTTGATCCCGCCGTTCACATACCAGTCGTGGACACGCGCGGCCAGCGAATTGAACTGGCCATACTTTATCTGCTCCGGTTTCAGTACAACATCAAATTCCGGACCGAACTTGTCAATCTTCTGGATCTCGTTCCCGTTCCAGTAAAGCTCTCCACGGTCGTCAGGCTGACCCAGGCGCAGGCGAAGAGACTTCCCGCGCCAGTCTTCAGGAATGAAAACTTTCTGCCGGTACCAGGCCGGTCCGTCATAGGCATATCCCTGGCTCTCCCAGGAGCCCGGAATTGAGATTATATCCCATGACTTGTCGTCAAAGTCGGGCTTGTTCCATCCGAGCTCCAGCCCATAGCCCGCGCTGTCCCTCTTGCTTTCCTCGGTATCTTTCCTGAAGACCGACTTAGTGCCGTCGGGCCGTTGATCATCCAATTTGAAGCGCCATAGGCCAGCGAGAGATATCGGCTGTCCTTCCGCGGCCACCTGGAAAGCGCCAGCCTGGAAATCAGCAAAGAGTATTTTTCCGGGCTTTTGAAGTTCATGGTTGCCATATCCGATCACCAGGGCGTCCGCAAATGAAGGATCACTCAATTCCTGGGGGACGTTGCCATGTCCGGAATTTCTGGTGAAAGCGGAAAACGGGAGGATCACCTTCTTCCAATCGCCTGCCTCGACAAAGACTCTGGCGCCGTAACTCATCCCTCCCCCGTTCTTCCAGCGGATCTTACCCTGGTTCAGCTTTACCTGGATCTCCCCGTCAACCCCGCTCCTGTACCAGAACGAAATGTAGTCGTATCCTTTCTTCTTCCAGTCGGCCCCCTTTTCACCGTTCTTCAGGTAGTAGTCGACATATTCCTGCGAATTGGGATACCAGACATCCATGGCAACTGCGTCTCCGCCCTTGAATGCAGCGCGCTCAACTCCCATCCTGGGCCTGGTATCGCTAGTGCCCTCGTCCCTCCAGCCATATTCCCAGCGATTGTCTCCCAGCAGCCCATCCTTCAGATCCTGTGTCAGCGACAGCTTCATGGGCTCAGGAACCACGGATCCTGCTTTGCCGGCTCCCAAAGGTGCAAACCTTCGAATTGAGAAGATGCCGTCATTCAAACCTCCTTCCTTATACCAGTCGGCGACGCGGACCGCAATTGAGTTTTCAGAGCCGAACCTGATCTTCTCGACCGGCACCTTGAAGACAAAATGCGGACCGAACGCTTTGACTTCTGCAACCTTCTCCCCGTTGAAATAGACTTCGCCACGGTCATCTGGACGCCCAAGGTTGAACAGCAGCACGTCATTTTTCCATTCTGAAGGGATCAGCACCTTCTGCCGGTACCAGGCGACACCGTCATAGTTGTAGCCCTGTGTTTCCCAGGATGAGCCGACCTTTATTGTCTTCCAGCCCGAGTCGTCGTAACCAGCCTTCTCCCAGCCTTCCTTCAGCCCTACACCTTCCTTCTCCTTGTTGTCAACCTGGAACAGCCATGTCCCGTCAAGACTGATGGAATCGCCATTTGCAGTAAACGGCTTGAGTTCCGAAGCTCCTGCGAAATTCGCAAGCAGCAAGAGTATCGCCACCAGTATCAGATTGACATTTCTCATGACTTCTCCTGATTCAGTATTTTAATTTTCATTTTGATTCCGGAAAACAGCTACTTGATGATATAGCTGTCCAGCTCCATCGGACCAGCCTCAACGTCAAAAACAATATTCCCTTCCTTCACCTGCGCCTGCACAGGCTTGCCTGTGACGAGGTCCGTCACAGTCTCCG
>CAZDNQ010000190.1:0-8344 GCA_964506605.1 uncultured Victivallis sp.
TCAGTATCTTGTGGACGTACGCCTGATGGCCGATGTCCCAGACGATCTTGTCCTCAGGCATCTTGAATGCCGAATGAAGGGCGATTGTCAGCTCGACCACGCCCAGGTTCGGGGCGAGATGTCCGCCGTTCTTGGATATGACGTCGATCAGCTCCCCCCGGATCTCGCAGGCGAGGCGTTCCTTCGCCTCGGACGTGAGAATCCCGAGATCCGCCGGACTGTTTATCTTATCAAGTATTTTTGCTTCCATGATGTTCATTTCCCAATATAGGGAAGGTGAATTTACATTGTGTTAAAAAACAATTCAAATCTGATTGGGGTTTTGGCAATATGCCGCTCCGGGATGTATCTTACCTGCATCTTGCTAAACATCACGGAATCATCCCATGAAAATTCAGAAGAAAGACGGAAAGACCCTGTTCTCGGTCATCGACCTCGGATCCCATTCCGTAAGGATGGAGATCGTACAGATCGATCCCGACGGGAAATGCGATGTCCTGGAGAACGTCTCCAACTCCATCCCCATCGGCAGGGACGTCTTCACAAAAGGCAGGATCACACCCGAGAGCACCTCCCTGGTGGCAAAGATCCTCTGCGACTACCGCAGGATCATGAAGGACTACGGCGTCGAATCGTTCAAGGCCGTGGCGACTAGCGCCGTCAGGGAGGCCAGCAACCGCGACATCTTCCTGGAAAGGATCGAGCACCTCAGCAGGATAAGGCTCGATGTCCTGGAGGCTTCAGAGGAAGTCCGCCTGATCTACCTCACCGTAAAGGACACCCTTGAGAAAAAATATCCCCTGTCGAAGCAGGACGCCGTCATATGCATCATAGGGACCGGCTCTACGCACATGGTGCTCGTGCAGGACGGGAAGGTCCGGAGCGCCGAATCGTTCCGGATAGGGACGCTGAGGCTCTACGAGGAGATCGGCCAGTCCACTGGCGGAAAGAAGACCAAGGACATAATCGACATCTTCGTCGGATGCGTCGTCGACGACATCACCAAAAACTATCCGAAGAGCAGGAAACCAAGCCTCTTTGTCGCTGTCGGCGCGCCTGTCAGGGCCCTGCTGAGCACGTTCAGCGGGGAGAAGCAGGAGCAGCGGATCCTGTCAGTGTCGAAGAAGTCGCTTGAAACCGTCCGTTCGGCGGTGGCAGGAGTCCCTTCGGAAAAGCTTGCAGGGGCATACAAGTTGTCCGATCTGATAGCGCAGAGCCTGGAGCCGTGCTGCGACATCCTCGAGCACTTCATAGAGATCACCGACGCGCAGAAGCTCTACGTGCCGATGATAAGCACCAGGGACGCGATGATAGACGACGTCAGGAGGGAGCTTTCCGGCGCGCCCGATCCCTTCATGCCCGACATCATCTCGTCCGCCGAATTCCTAGGCGAGAAATACCATTGCGATCCGGGGCATTCCAGGTGCGTCGCCGACGCCGCGCTCGCGATCTTCGACGCCATGCAGCCGCTGCACGGCATAGGCGTCGACGGCAGGCTGCTCCTGGAACTGGCGGGAATCCTCCACGATGTCGGCCAGTATGTCAACAACCGGCAGCACCACAAGCATTCATTCTACCTCATAAGCAACAGCCAGCTTCCCGGAATATCGCCCGATGACCTGAAGGCTGTCGCCGTGATCTCCAGATACCACCGGCGCGGACTTCCAAAGGATTCGCATCCCGAATACATGTCCCTGTCGCCGGAACGGCGCGTCGAGGTGAACAAGCTCGCCGGGATACTCAGGATCGCCGACGCGCTGGACAGGTCGAACAAGCACAGGATCAGGAATGTCAAGGTCTCCTACGATGAGGAGAAGCTCAAAATCACGACCAACGCCACCTTCGATCTCGACCTCGAGAGGATGGAGGTTAAGAACAAGGTGGACCTGTTCACGAACGTGTTCGGCCTGAGGGTCGTTGTGGAGTAGGAAAAAGCAGCCAAGTGCCCTAGAACCCGAGTTGCCAGATCATAATCTTGGGCACTATAAATAAAAAGTTGAATCATGAAACTGACAAACGAACATCTGATAGGCCGCGACCTCAGCTGGCTTGATTTCAACTCGCGCGTCCTGGAGGAGGCCGGGGACAGCATGAACCCAGTCCTGGAACGGCTCAAGTTCGTTGCGATATTCGCAAACAACCTCGACGAGTTCTTCATGGTGCGCGTCGCCGGACTCCGCCAGCTCAAGCCCGACACCGAAAGCTCCGACGGCGCCGGCATGACCGCCAAGGAACAGCTCACGGAGATCCGGAAGAAAGTCATTGCGCTTGTGGAAAAGCAGTACGCCTGCCTGAACAACGAGATCCTGCCGGAACTCAGGAAGGCCAACACCATCATCCTGAAATGGACCGAACTGGCCGACGATGAGAAGGAGAACCTCAGGAAATATTTCCAGAACCAGATATTCCCGGCGCTGACCCCGATTGCCGTCGATCCCAGCCATCCCTTCCCGATAATCAACAGCGGCGCCATTGAGCTTGCGGTCAGGCTGAAGGAACGCGGCTCCAGCAAGACGGTGCAGTCGTTCGTGGAAGTGCCGCCGGTCCTGACGCGCTTCATCCCGGTCGCCAGCGCGCAGCACAAGGACGCGAGGGCTTATATCCTGCTCGAAGATCTCATCATGGAGAACATAGGGCTGCTCTTCGCGAAATGCGAGATATTGGATGTGATGCAGTTCAGGATCACCAGGGACATGGACTGGAACGTCGACGAGGACGGAGTCCTCGACCTGCTTGTCCACATACAGGAGAAGCTCCTGCACCGCAAGAAACGGAACGTCGTCAGGATGGAGCTGATCCAGAGGAAGGACGGACAGTTCGAGGAATGGCTGATGAAGAAGCTGGAGCTCGACGACAACGCCAAATATTACGTGCCCGGCCCGCTGCATCCAGCAAACTTCTTCGAGCTTGTCGCGAAGGAGTCCAGGCCGGAGATCACGGAGGAGGAGTGGCCGCCCTTGCCCGTCAGCGGAATAGCGGACAACAAGCCTGTCTTCGATTCCATCAAGAAGGAGGGGATGATCCCTGTTTTCCTCCCGTTCCAACGCTTCGATCCGATTGTCCGTCTTCTCGAGGAGGCGGCGGAGGATCCGTCGGTCCTCGCAATAAAGCAGACCCTCTACAGGGTCAGCGGCGATTCACCGGTGGTCAGGGCGCTGCAGAAGGCCGCCGAAAACGGAAAACAGGTCACGGTGATTGTCGAGCTCAAGGCGCGCTTCGACGAGACCAACAACATCCTCCGTGCAAGGAAGCTCGAGGAGTCCGGCGCCCATGTCATCTATGGCATCTCCGGCCTGAAGATCCACTGCAAGAGCCTCCTCATAATCAGGAAGGAGGAAGGCACGATCCGCAGATACCTCCATCTTTCTACAGGCAACTACAACGAGAAGACCGCCAGGGTTTATACCGACATTGGAATCCTTACGACCGATCCCGAGCTCTGCTCAGACATTTCAGCTCTGTTCAACGTCATGACAGGATACGCCGCCGCACCGGAGCAGTGGAACAAGATCTCAGCCGCGCCCTTTGATCTCAAGGAGAGGTTCATATCGCTCATCGACCGCGAGATCAGGCTCAACGACAAGCACAATCCCGGAAGGATAATCGCGAAGGTCAATTCCCTCGTGGACAACGCGGTAATTGAAAAGCTGTACGAGGCGGCCTCCGCCGGCGTGAAGGTGGACCTCATCGTCCGCGGCATCTGCTGCATGAAGCCCGGGATGAAGACTGAAAATATAAATATCGTCAGCATAGTCGACAGGTTCCTGGAGCACACCAGGATCTATTTCTTCCAGAACGGCGGGAATCCGGAATATTACCTCTCAAGCGCCGACTGGATGCCGAGGAACCTCTACAAGAGGATCGAGATCCTTTTCCCGGTGGAGCACCAGGCGACATGCAAGATTCTCAGGAAGATCCTGGATCTCGAGCTGGCCGACTCCAGGAAAGGACGAATCCTCGGCAAGGACGGCACTTATTCCTCTACCGCCATCCTGGGAAGCAAGAATATCGCCTCCCGCAGCCAGAGGAAGATATACGACCTGCTCAGGCAGGAGTGATTTCCGACACGTGCACTTCCATCGGCCTGAGCCGGTACTTCACTGCAGTCCCATATTTCCCTGGCTTCCCGCGCACCGACACATTCGCGGTCTGCAGCGACGCGAAAAGGTTCATCACGAAAAGCATCTTCCGTCTCCCGTCGGACCGCATTATAGCCCAGATATTGGGATTGTCACATTTCACGGACGTGTCTTTTGCTCCTGCAAGCCCGAGCAGATTGCAGAACACCCTGCTGTGCTCGTGATATGTGTGGTTCCAGCTGAATCCAAGCGCTGTCACGCTACCTTTCCCTTTACTGAACTTGAAGCCTACAACTTCGTCCTTGTCCAGCGCGCTGGCGATGATCTCGGCGGTGGCAGGCGGATTCCTGAACACGAAGTATTTGTCCCTCATCAGGACGTCTCCTATCCTGAATGATGTAACGATCTCCTTCGGATCCACGCCCTTTGCGGATTTCGCACCACCGAGGAATGTGGAGAGGATCGTGCACGGATTGAAGTTCTCGTCAAGATACGGTATCACCGGCGCAAGGATCAGCCTGCCTCCGGACTTCACGAACTTAACAAGTCGCTCCTGTATATCCTCCGCCATGCAGACGGAAGCCGGGACGAAAAGCGGCTTTGAAGTTTGCTTTAAAAGATCGTCTGAATACAGATCTGCGAATGATGGAGTGAACGAATTGCACAGCGCTGTCAGCATGACCCCCTTCTGCAGGAACTGCCAGGCGTCATTGCCGCCGAAAAGGAAATCCCCGCGGCTGGAGAAATAATGATGGCAGCGCGACTGCTCCCAGTCCAGCCCGATATTGAAGTCCGACACCAGGTCCGCGGACGCGAGCCAGCTGTTTTCAGACAGGAACCCGTGGAACTTCTCCATCACCTTGAATGAAGGCCTGATCTTTCCACCTCCGGAAACGAACGAATCGTAGTCGTAGCTGTTCTTGTAGCTGAGCTCCAGCGGATTGTCCGGACCGCCGGTGTAGATGTAGTAGTTGAACCCCTTCATTCCAAATGCAGTATTTAGCATGTAGGAGCATCCGAGGTCCTCCGGGAGAGGCGGCGGCCAGTTCGCCTGGCTTCCGCCGGGAAGCTCGAAGACTGTCGGAGGAAATCCATACAGCCTCAGCATTTCATTCGAGTAGAAGCATTTCGCCGCGTATTTCGGCGTGGGGTTGTTCTGGTCCCAGTCCTGCGAGAGATTGTAGTAGTGGTCGCTTCCAAGGATGAACTCCTTCGGGCCAGCCCTTCCGATCGTCTCGTGGAAATATGAGTTCATCGAGGGATTTCCGCTGTTGTGGGTGATCGGGAGCGACACTCCACGCTTCCTGAGCATGGAGATCAGGGTGCAGATGTATTCCGCACATGCGGTGAAATAGAAGTCCTGGTAGTCCTTCACGCGGCGCCTGTCCTCGACGGTCTTCTGCGAGATCTCCGGAAGCGGCCTGACCTTGTGGAAATCTGCGAATTCCGCAGAATAAGCCTTGTTGAGGGATGAGATGCTTCCATACCGCTTCCTGAGGAATTCAGGATATCGTCCGTTTCTGACGCCGATGCCCATCGAAGCGCGGTTGTAGTCGAGGCTTCCGAACCATTCGTGTATACCCATGAGCTCGTTGTCCACCTGCACAAGCGCGACAGGTCCGCCGTTGATGGTCGAATGGCAGTTGATCAGCGGAACCACATGGTCGTACCATTCCGCGACCTTCGCAAGAAATTTCGGATGGAGATATGATATCGACTGGTACTGGAAGATCTCTCCTTTTGCGTTCCTCGCGAGGATTTCCTGGTAGTCCTCGCAGAGCCATTTCGGCAGCCCGTGGCAGTAGAGCTCGGAATAGACGTACGGGCCGGGGCGGCACTGGACGTAGAGGCCGGCGTCACTGCACATTTTAAAGAATGTCTCGACGTCGCGCTCGTCGCGGTCGCCGAACAGGATCAGCCCCTCCTCCGGCTCGTGCAGACACCACGGAATATATGTGGCCACACAGTTGCCGCCAGCCTTCTTGAAAAGCTCAAGACGGCGCTTCCAGTCCTTCCTCGGCACCCTGAAATAATGGAACTCCCCCGAACGGAGGATGTCTCTTTTCCCGTCTATGAAATACGATTTCCCGTCCCAGCAGACCTTATGCATGATAATTCCTTTCTGGATCCACAGATTACTATGCTTGAATGATATTTCAAGGCAGGTCGAAGCCTATCTCCGGCCATGTCGCATGCCCGGCATCAAATTGATATCATATGGAAATCCGAAGTTTCGTATAAATGCAGGTTAGATTTTTTTGAGAAATTCCTGGGCTTCCTTTATAACCGCCTTCGAAGCCTTGCCTTCATCAACCATCTTCTGGATTGCTTCCCTGGCCTTGTCAACCGAGGCATCGTCCGGCTTGCCATTCTTGTTCTTGGCCGACTTACCCTTCATTTCCTCAATCTGCCGCATGGAATCCGCGAGGAGTACGACGTCCTTGTCAGTTTTAAGCTTTGCAATCAGTTCGTTGACATCCTTTTCCCAGACAATCCCCTTGACCTGGATCGAGAACAAGTTGAGTCTGTTCAATGTTTTTGCAGGAGAAGTGGAGGCGTTTTCCTTCAGGTCTGTCCTTTCATACTCGACATATATGCTCACGGCCTGGGCCAGCTTTTTCGCCTCCTTGGCGGCTTCGTCCCCATTTCCAGATATCTCCTTGAGCTCCTTCAATATCGGATCAATGGGGTTTCCGGCAACAAGCTTGTCCGCCTGGGCTGTGCAGTATGCGATTTTCATGCCGCCCAATATGTCAGCGGCCTGCGCCAGCGGCTGCGGCCTGGGTTCGGGGACGGCTTTGATCAGCGCCTCGACCTTTCCCTGAAGCTCTGTCGGATCCCCGGCAGCCACCACATTGCCCTTGCAGTCAAAAAGAACCGCATGTGGAATCCCTCCGCCACAGGGGGCGTGGGGAAGGCGCACCTGGTTATATAAGGGAATGCCGGGCGCATTCGCCTTCATGAATTTCACTGTTTCATCGTTGTAGTTCTGGACATTGGAGAGGAAAACTGTGAATTTTCCGGTCTTGCCATATTTTTGCTGCATCTGCACGAGATGCGGTAGGCCTTCGCGGCAGGAAGGTCAGCTGAACCCCCAGTACTCAAAGAAGACAACTTTCCCCTTCAAAGCTCCAGCCCCGATTGCAGGACCGCTGATGTACGTTTTGAGTTCGGCGCCCCTCAGGGGATCCAGCGCCTGCTGCGAAAACAGCGAAAATCCGGCAAGCTGGACGGATGCGATAAAAATGAATGCTATCAATCTTCTCTTTATCATAAGGGTCCCGTCTTTCATAATATCTTAATCACAGCCAGCAATATATTTTATTATTCTTGAATTTCAAATTCCACCTTCCATCCTCGCCAGAGGCGATTTTGAAATTGCCTCGGATTGAAAACCGCCCCTCGGCCTCCAATGATAAAAATCTCCCGGCGCAATGGCAAAAAATGCCTTTCGTGCTAATTTACAAGCCCTTTGGAAAGACAATCGGATTTATTTAGACAGGATTACAGGATTTTCAGGATTATTTTAATTAAATTCATCCAGCAAATCCAGTTATCCTGTCAAATTGATTAGGTCTTCATATATATAAAATCCTATTAATAAGGCGAGAAATTTCATGCACAAGTACAGATCACATACCTGCGGACAGCTCCGGAAGGAGCATGTCGGACAGCAGGCCCGCATTTCCGGCTGGATACACAGCGTGCGCGACCACGGCGGAATCATATTCATCGACCTCCGCGACCACTACGGCATCACGCAGGTCGTCGTCGATCCGAAGCGCGATTTCTACCAGTCGCTCGAGAAATGGCGCGTCGAGACGGTCGTCTGCTTCACAGGCTCCGTCGTCGCCAGGACCGAATCCACCATCAACTCCAAGATCCCCACAGGCGAGATCGAAATGGTCGCCGAACAGATGGAAGTCCTCGGCGAGGCCGAACAGATCCCGTTCCAGATCAACCAGGAGGAGCAGACCCCTGAGAACATGCGCCTCAAGTACAGGTTCCTCGACCTGCGAAGGGACAAGATCCATAAGAACATCATCCTCCGCTCAAAAGTGATTTCAGAGATGCGAAGGAAGATGACTGATCTCGGGTTCCTCGAGTACCAGACCCCGATCCTGACGAGCAGCTCGCCGGAAGGCGCGCGCGACTACCTCGTCCCGAGCCGCGTGCATCCCGGAAAGTTCTACGCCCTGCCCCAGGCGCCCCAGCAGTTCAAGCAGCTGCTGATGGTTTCCGGATTCGACAGGTATTTCCAGATC
>CAZDNQ010000191.1:0-8337 GCA_964506605.1 uncultured Victivallis sp.
AGAGGAGGAAGCTAGGATTCGGAGTGCCGCTTGCAGCATGGTTCAGGAAGGAATGGGCTGGGATACTGAAGGAGAGGCTGCTGGAGGGCAGGGCCGTGAAAGAGGAATATTTCAAGAAGCCTGTCCTCGAGAAGCTGATAGGGAAGCATCAGGCGCACAGGGCCGACAACAGCTATCCGCTGTGGGCGCTGCTCGTATTCGAGCTCTGGCTGGAGAAACAGACGGGAAAGTAGAAAACTTGGAATTGTTTAGACAGGATTACAGGATTTTCATGATTAATTAATTTAATCCGGCCAATCCAGTTATCCTGTCAAAAATTTGAAAGGAAGAAAATGAAAATAGGTACTTGTGCGGACCCGAATGCGGGCCAGATATTGAAGGAGGCCGGCTTTGACTTCATCGAGATGGGCGTGGGCGGGGCGCTGAAGCCAGACAAGCCGTCTGCTGAATTCCAGGCTGAGCTTGAAAGGATTAAAAAGAGCCCTCTGCCATGTCTTGCCCTGAACTGCCTGATGCCGGGCGGTATGAAGATCACCGGGCCTGAAGTGGACATGCAGGCGGTCAGGACGCATCTGCAGACCGTATGCGAAAGGGCGAAGGCCGCGAGGATCCCGAAGATAGTCTTCGGATCCGGCGGTGCGAGGAAATGCCCCGACAGCTTTGATGCCAAAAAGGCCTATGCACAGCTTGTCGAGTTCGGGAAGCTGCTCGGAGAGCTCGCTGGAAAAGCCGGGATCCTCATCGCCGTCGAACCGCTGAACAAGAACGAGGACAACATGCTGAACTCGATCAGCGGGACCTGCAGATATGTGAAGGAGGTCGACATGCCTGCGTTCAGGCTCCATGCCGACTCCTACCACTGGGCGCTCGAGGACGAGTCCGAGAAGGACTTTTCATCGGCGGTGCCGTTCATCTGCCATGCGCATATAGCGACCTACAAGTCGCGTTTTGCACCGGGGCAGGAAGACTGCGATTTTTCGGCGTTCATGAAGATGCTCAGGAAGGGCGGATATGACGGCACGCTTTCGGTTGAGGGCAAATGGGCCGCATACGACTGCGGATTCGGCGTTACGACAACTGATCCGAAGGTCTCGGCAGATCCGTCGCACCTGCGCAAGGCGGTTGAAATCATAAGAAGCTATTTATAAATTCCAGGAACGTCCAGCATCCAATGTCCAACTTTGAACATCCAAAGGAAGATTCATGTTTGGATTTATTTCGATGTTCGATGTTGGAAGTTGAATGTTCGAAGTTGAAAGGATATATGACATGAAGGTTTTTCTAGGCAAAAAGAGTTTTGAGGCGAGACGCGTCTTCTGCATAGGAAGGAACTATACCGACCATATCAAGGAGCTGAGCGACCAGGTCCCCGAGAAGCCGGTGATATTCATGAAGCCTGAATCGTCGCTGGTCCCGGAAGGGGTTGAAATAGAATTTCCGACGCACGGGAAGGAATTCCATTACGAGACCGAGCTTGTCCTTCTGATAGGCAGGGAAGGAAGGCCCGACAACGTAGGGAAAGCGATGGACCATGTTGCGGGGATATCCCTGGGCTTTGATCTGACAATGCGCGATGTGCAGCGATATCTCCTGCCGAAGGGGCTTCCGTGGGAGCTGTGCAAGGCCTTCGACCAGAGTGCGCCGATAGGGAAGTTTGCCGGTATCGAAAAGATAAAGGACCTCAAAGGCATCGAATTTTTCGGAAAGGTGAACGGCAAGGTGGTCCAGCACGGGAACTCCGGCCAGATGATAAACAGCTTTGAAACGCTGGTCTTTGAAATCTCGCAGGCATGGAAGCTCCTGCCCGGCGATCTTATCTATACCGGAACGCCGGCGGGAATCGGCCCTGTCAACCGCGGTGACACAATCACAGCAGAATCAGATGAGATCGGCTCGTTCTCTTGGAAGATCAAGTAATAGTCAGTCGGCTTTTGATAGTGGTGATACTGCCTATGCTTCGGAATGATGTTTTAGGGCTGTGTTTTCGACTTTATTCTTTTCAATGCAAGTTCCCGGGCCTTCCCGTTAGGCAGTCCATTTGCCCATTTTGCTGCATCCTCAGGAGATTTTTCCGCCCATTTTGCAGCTACGCTGAGAATTGCCTCGATACGAGTTGAACCTTCAGGCAGTTCCATCGCCCGTTTTGCCGCGGCATCAGGAGAGTTGGCCGCCCATCCGAAAAACACAATGGAAACCGCCTGGTCGCGCGTTTCACCGGCTGGCAGCTGCATTGCCCATTTTTCCGCAGCCTCGGGAGATTCTTTCGCCCACTTGAAAACAGCATTGAAAAATGTCTGATTACGAGTTTCGCCAGCTGGCAGCTGCAGTATCCATTTCGCTGCTGTCTCGGGAGATTTTTCCATCCACGTCTCAAACACTCCTGAAATCGCCACATTGCGGGCATCGCCTTCCGGCAGCTGAACAGCCCATTTTGCCGCGGATTCAGGGGATTTTTCAGCCCATGCTGTAGCCACTTCGGAAATCGCTTCGTTACGGACATCGCCTTCCGGCAGCTGCATAGCCCATTTTGCCGCAGATTCAGGAGATTTTCCCGCCCATGCCGACGCCACTCCGCAAATAGCAGCATTGTGGACATCGCCTTCTGGCAGCTGAACCGCCCATTTCACTGCAGCGTCTGTAGCCTTTTCCGCCCATATCGAAACTACCGTATAGATTGCCTGATTGCGGGTATCCCCTTTTGGCAGTTGCATCGCCTGTTTAACGGCTGCTTCAGGATCCTTTTGGGCCAAATCTTCAATCTTGTTCGACTCGGCTTTGTCCTTGCCGGCTTCCGCCTTGTCAACTTCCTTGGTTGTCTGTCCAATCACGGGCATGTTCATCATTCCTATCATTAGAAATGCCGTAATGGATAAACGCAACAAATTCTGCTTTCTTGATCTCATGTTCACCCTAGCTTTATTTTTATATTTGAAGTCCGCCATAGCATCACCGTCAAGGAGCAATCCCATCTGCCGCAGTAAATGCTCCTCCTACTTTGTGAATGTGAAATTCATCAGCCTGATGGTTCTATTCCCGTTGTCGAGATTTACGTCATAGAGTCTCTGGAAGATGTTTTCATCCAAATCGTTCCTAGCCTCGCTGACAAAAGCTGAATCCCCGGAAAGCAGGTTCGTGAGAAGTTCAAACTGCTGTTTTGCCGTCAGTTTGAGGTTGAATGTGCCAGCGCCTCCCTCGTTCGGATTCGAATATGGTGTCAGGGTGATCACGCAGATCCCTCCGTTCTCGACTACGGCCTTCTGGGTTTCATTTATCAGATTGAGCTCGATGGCGGACAAGAGCACTTCATCTCTCTTGGCTTCGGAGATGCGGACCAGCAGGGGTGTGAACTTGAGTTCGGATGTGGCAAATGGAGTGATTCCAAATCCTGCCCCTTCAAAACCATAGTAGGCGATGTAAAGCCCGGATTTCAGTTTGCCGGCAAGGTTCAGATCTGTCATCGAATAGTAGCCGGATTCATTGTACCAATTATATGTATATGTGCCATCCGGCGTGGCGTCCTCATAGCCGTTCCTGATATCGAGGAACTCCAGCCATTGAGCTTTTACTAAATCATCTGCCGTTCCAAGCGAATAAGCCGCCTTGAAATATCCGGCGTAGTCGAAATACTGCTTTGACGGCTCGTATGCCTGCCTGAGTGTATATAGCGAATAGGATGTTCTCTGGATATCCGTGGCACCTCCAAAATAGAAGTCGAACGTATACACTCCCTCAGTTCTTATGACAGGCGAATACTTCCAGTAACCCTTGGCATCTGATTTCAGCCAGCTGACAAGGCCGTTCTGCGGATTTCTGACAGTGAAATCAATTTTCGGCACTGTGTTTCCCGAAGCGTCAGTGATCTTTCCCTTGAATGCCGCGGTAAACGGGGCCACAAGCCCGTTCACCGGCTCCGTTGTAACGCTGATGTAGAGCGGAGCTGTCTGATACACTGATAGATTCACGTCGCTGTAGATACTCGTCCCGTAGAGAAGTATGTACCAGGTCCCCGGGGAAGGATTGGCGATGCTTATGATTTCCGAAGTAGCGCTTATTTCTGTTCCTTTTGCATAATATGACGCCTTGGTCGGAGCAGAACCGAATTTCGCGAAAATATCGCAGTCTCCGGTACCGTTATCGAGATTTATGACAAGTCTCGACGAGCCTGGGTTCACGACAAATTTATATAGTGTCTGCGAATTAAGTCCTCCGGCAAGAAGATCAGAGGAAGCGGGAATATCATTGATCTTACTTGTCCTCATTCCCGGCTTGATGCTGCTCAGGCTGGTCAAACCGAGATCAGAATTTACCGCCTTGACAAAATAGTAATATGTCACCCACTCAGTCCCTGAAGTGTCTTCGACGCTGAACGTTGTCGATGAGAGAGAAACACCGAGCTGAGTCGCACCGGCTGTCGAATTGACAGTATTCCTCCAGACTTCATATCCGCTGGCAGCTGCGACTTCGCCCCAAGATATGGTAACCTTATCGCTGAGGCCATTGCTTACGGATTTGAGCATGGGAGCGGGAAGAGCCGTAAAATCCGTCTTCGACCAGCCGGCATCACAGAGGCTGTAGTCGCTGGAATACTTGTCACCTGCATCTGCCGCCGTAACCCAGTAATAATAATGTGTACCGTTCATGTCAGCAGTATCATCATAACATTCCGTGAGGGGAGCCTGTATAGGTCCAAAACTATTGTCTAAGCTGGCAATATTGTCGTCCGTTGAACGGTAGACCCAATAATGCGCGGCACCGGGAACGGCCGTCCATGTGATCTTAGTCCTTTTGTAAAGGGTTCCGTCAGTTGCCTTGACACCTGAAGGACCAGCTAGATTCAATGAACCCTGATCGTATACAACAGCGGCGCTACAACCGTTTGCGTTTTTCGGCTGGACAAAGAAATACCATGGACCGCTGGAGGATGTAAGATTGTCACCAGTAACGTCGTAGGTGTATGTCTTCTTGGTGTTGTTGAAATCAACTGTGTCGCAGAGGGTGCTTCCAAGTAAAGTAATGTCGGTATTGCGGTAGATATCGTATGAAGTTGCTCCAGGGACACTGGCCCATGTTACCCTGACCTTGTCAAAATATTTCCCGTCTGAAGCCGTAACCTTGGCCGTTGGAGCCGCGTATCGCGTGGGGTATCCGGAATCGCATTTGCTGAAAACGAGGCTTGAACCCTTGGTGTTTTTAGCTTTCACCCAGTAATAATATGTGGCATACGTGTCGTCGACAACACTCAAGTCCTGATACGTAGTGTCAGGAACTTCCGCAAGGAATTTCGCTGTCCCTGAATCGTTCCTGGTGTTCCTGTATATCAAATAGCTCGCGGCTCCTGGCGATGCCTTCCAGTTCACGACAACCTTTCTTTCAAAGGTTCCGTCCGAGGCTGTCACTCCGGTCGGAGCAAGCGGGGCGGTATTATAGTATTTGGCGAACAGCGTAACTTTGGAAAAATCGGTTTTCCCATATAGATAAATATAGTAAGTGTCTCCAGCAGGATCATTGATGATTATGGATTCATTGTTTCCAATATTGACGGAATATTTATTGAATGTTGCGCTGCCGAGGCATTCGACAGCCAGATCGCAGTCCCCTATGCCGCCAGATGTTTTTATCTCAAGAAGATTCTGAGACCCAGGGACCGAAAGGACATATTTATACGTGCATCCTGCTGTCCCCATGAGCCCTGTCACAGCCGTTCCGTTCGTAAGGATCTTCTGCGTCGCCAGCTCTGTTTTTACAATTGACGCCACATTGCTGAAGACGCTTTCATCTGGGCCTTTTTTCGTCTTCACCCAGTAATAATGGAAGTTGACACCGTTGAATTCGTCGTAGTAGGTGACAGGATTGGATCCTATATCACAAACGGCCAGAGGAGTGGCGTATTCAGTAGAATTCACATCGCTCCTGTAAATGTCATAGTCTGTAGCACCTGCCACGGCGGGCCAGGAGATTTTGACCTTGGTCTTGCCGTCCAGAGGATCGGCCACCAGGCTTGCTGTAACGAACGGAGGCTGAGGATACGTGTCCGCCGCCCAATCAGCCTGGATGGTGGGGCCGTCTAAATTTGTTTTTGCCAAGATCATAAGATACCAGGGGCCAGAGGTTGGATTTTTCACCTCCATATAGACATCGTTGCCAATACGATCATCCTTGACATAATAATCCCTACTGGTTGGAGGAGTTCCCGGTTTCAGGTAGTAGTCGTAATCCCCGGTTCCTGTGACGCTGTTAGTTATTTTCAGGTAGGACTGCCCGGAAGGGACATCTATCTTGTAAAGTTCTCTGTGATCTATTAAAGCAGATACAGCGTTTGGCACTCCGTTTAACAATATTCTATTGCCATTATTTGGCAAGAAGTTTGCGAATATTTTCGGATTACCGGCTTTTACTGCAACAGAAGTCGAAGCCGCATTCACATCTGCGATAGTTGCATTTCCTTCTACTGTCCAGCATATGAAATCCCAGGTCCCGTCGGCCGGAGTGGCAACAATTGGATCTTGCACCCAGCCGACATCAGAGGTACGGTAGATTCCATCTGGAGGGGTTGTTGATCCATACCCCACGATCCCCATATACCAGTATGTCGTGTCTATTGCGAAGTTCGCAGTGACCTCCGTATCCGAAGTGATGTCCTCCAGGACAATGGTCCGCCCTGTGGTGGAACCGGGGGTCCAGTCGACAAAGTGGTAGGTGTCGTTGGGAACCGCAACTACAGCGCTTGAAGAGTCGTGATGTGCAACGAGCTGAGTTGAGTCTCCGCTCAATGTGCCTTTTGCTGGATCGGCGACGAAGGTTACAGTCCAGTAATGGATTGTGAAATGAGCGGTCACAGTTGCCGGTCCGGTAAGATTCACTGTCGTTTTTGCCTCAGTCGCTTTTGCAATAGTACCATTCGCGGCCGGGCTGATCGTCCAGTTGACAAAATCGCTGCCAGAATCAGTAGGCGTCGCAGTGATTGGATAGTCTGTCTTGGTATCAATGGAGGCGGAGTCGGATGTCGTCCCTGACCCATCCGTCGCCATCGTAAGTTCTGCTTTATTATGTTCGAACTCGCATTCTACTGTTGCCTTCGCACCATTCCCTTCAGCAGGATCTATGGTTACGGTAGTGGAAGCGGAAGAGGCATTGGCAATGATTGGGGTACCTGAAACCGATCTCCACCCCTTGAAATGCCAGTCTGCTCCGGCTGTGGCCTTGATGGGTATCGCTGTCCCGGTATTGACAGTACTGTCGCCTACATCCGGAATAATTGTCCCAGGTCCAAGTTTTGACATCGTGAGCGTAGCTGTATCGCGCTCGAAATTTGCTGTCACGGTGACATTTCCGCCAATCTGCACAGTAGTGTCCTTGACATTCGGATCTGCGATTATGGCATAATCGTTGCTTGCAGTCCATTTGACAAAATGGAACATGGCTCCGGGCGTAGCCGAAATTGAAATGTCCTTGAGTGTGTTCTGCGATCCGCTCGCCGGAGTTACAGTTCCTGTTCCCGTCTTCGCCATGGTCAAAGTTGCCGTTGCAGGTGCGAAATTCGCAGTAACGACCATATCCTTCGTGACATTTTTGAGCGTAAGTGGATTATCCGTACTGGAGAAACCGTCAGGTGTAGTCCAGCTGAAGAAAGCATAAGGAGAATTTGCGGTCGCTTTTACAGCGGAACAGTCACCTCCCATCGCCACCTTCTGGGAACTCGGTTTATCAAGAGTTCCTCCTGTCCCCACAATGAAGGTGACTTCAGGATAGAGATCCAGCACCATCAGAACCGCATCGTTCGAGCCACCATTGAAGACCTTGTCGTATGCCACTGTGGTTATGGGGAAGACATCCGGATCTGTTCCTCCTGCGGAATATCCAGCAGCGTATATGAGTCCGTTGTCCAGTACAAGAGCATTCAAGCCATCCGTTCCACTGCTTCCAATATATGTGCAATATCTGATTGCCGTGGCGTCCGAATTGAGCATCAGCAGAAAAGCATCCCATGAACCTTTATTAGTTGAACAGAAAGGTGTACTCGATATGGGAAGTGTCGTGCTGCTTGTCATGCCGCAGATTATGGCGTTGCCGTCGGAATCGGCTACTATGCAATTGGCGGTTGTTCCACCGTTGCCATCGATATAAGTGGAATATACAAGACTTGATGCATCGGAGTTGAGCTGCGCTACCCAGGCATTATAACTACCTTGTCTTACTCTGCAGACAACCCCTGCAGTTGTAGGAAAATCTGCACTATACGTGGAACCGCATGCGTAGATATTGCCAGATGCATCCATGACCATGTCCTTGAGGGCATCATCATCGGTTCCCGGAATCAGCCGGGAGAATACCAGACTG
>CAZDNQ010000192.1:0-8283 GCA_964506605.1 uncultured Victivallis sp.
CTTCTCGTCGATGTTTATCTCAATTTCATCAGCGATCTCTGGAAATGCATCGACTGATGCGAATGATGTGTGGCGGCGCGCATTGCTGTCGAAAGGCGATATTCGCACAAGCCTGTGGACTCCGCGTTCGGCCTTGAGGTTGCCATATACGAAATCACCTGAAACTTTCAGCGTCACGCTCTTTATCCCGGCCTCGTCGCCGGGCTGCATTTCAACAATCTCATCCTGGAAGCCCCGGCGCTCGAACCAACGGCGGTACATTCTCAGGAGAATATTCGCCCAGTCGCAGGACTCGGTACCGCCAGCACCTGCATGTATCGTGAAAAAGGCGTTGTTGCGGTCGAATTTGCCGGACAGGAAGCTTACTAGCTCCAGCTTGTCAAGTGCGCCTGCAAGCGGCTGCCAAGTGCTTTCCGCCTCCTTGAGCATGTCCGCGTCGTTGGACTCCTCCGCCAGTTCCGCAAGCGCCACGAAGTCATGCACCTTCTTCAGCACGGCGTCAAACGGCTCTATGATGTTCTTACACTGGCTCAGCTGGGAGACTGTGGACTGGGCCTTCTCGCGGCTGTCCCAGAAATCAGGAGCGGCCATCTTCGCCTCGATGTCGGCCTTGTCCTTGCGTTTCTGCCCTATCTTGAGAAAGTTCTCGAGGTATTTTATGCGGTCGAGGGCATCTTTATGCAAAACTTTCAGTTCATCCAATGTCATATTTCGCAATCCTTATTATATTATGGGGAATCTGATCAGGCCGGAACCTTTTTCCATCTGCGGAAAATCGTCACGGATGCGATCCAGAGCGCAATAATATAATTAAGTTAAGGAGAATAGAAAATGCTTTCTGAAAAGAGTTTGAATTTTCTTGAACAGCTTCTGAAATGCTCCGGGCCTTCCGGATTCGAGATCGAGACCGCCGCCGCGTTCAGGAAATACGTCTCGCAGTTCGCGGAGAAGGTAAATACCGACGTCACCGGCAACACCATCGCCGTTCTCAACGGCGGTTCGGATTTCAAGGTGATGCTCGCCGGCCACTACGACGAGATCGGATTCCAGGTCGTGATGGTTTCCGAGGAAGGACTCCTGTACATCAGGAATGTCGGCGGCATCGACAAGGTCACCGTGCCGGGCACCGAAGTAGAAGTGCTCACCGGGAAAGGACGCGTCCACGGGATCATCGGCAAGAAGCCCATACATCTGACCGAGGAGAAGGACCGCAGCCAGGCCGTCGAAATCAAGAACCTATGGGTCGACATCGGCGTGGAGAACAGGAAAGAGGCTGAAAAGATTATCCGCATAGGCGATCCGGTCGCCGTGAAGTCCAACTTCTGCAGGATGGGCAAGAACAGGATAGTTTCAAAAGGCATGGACGACAAGATCGGCGCGTTCGTAGTCGCCGAGACCATCCGCGAACTCAGCGCCAGGAAGCTCAACGTCGCGGTCTACGGCGTTGGAACTGTCCAGGAGGAACTCGGGCTCAGGGGCGCAACCACCAGCGCGTTTGGCATCGCGCCGAACGTGGGTTTCGCGGTCGACGTGGGATTCGCGACCGACACGCCCGACATCGAGAAGAAGACCCTTGGCGTAGTCTCGCTCGGAAAAGGCCCGATCCTCAGCAGGAGCGCGGACGACAATCCTGTGATCTCCAATATCCTAAGGGCCACTGCAAAGAAGAAGAATATCAAATACCAGGAGAAGGCCGGATACAGGGCCAGCGGCGGCACCGACACGGCGGTGATCCAGCTGACACGCGGCGGCGTGGCTACATCCCTCATCGGGATACCCAACCGCTACATGCACACTCCAGTGGAAATGTGCGATCTCCGGGATGTGGAAGGCGCGATAAAGCTCCTGACGGAGACGATTGCGGCGCTCAAGCCCGGGCAGACGTTCATCCCCGGGATAGACTAAGACATGCCACAGACTTTCACAGACAAAAACACAGACTTTTTATGAGCAAGGAATTCCTATATAAGGAGATTACTGAAAAACTGATAAGATGTTTTTATAATGTCCACGACGAACTAGGCGGTGGTTTTTTAGAATCGGTCTATGAAAAAGCATTGCTTGTTGAATTCAAGGAAGCAGGGCTTAAGGCTGAACAGCAAAAAATTCTTTCTGTTAAATACAAGGGGCACATTGTCGGGGACTTCAAGACAGACATAGTTGTGGAAGACAAGATCATCCTTGAACTCAAAGCAGTAAGCAACCTGCTTCCTGAGCACGAAGCCCAGTTAATTAACTATCTCAAGGCAACAGGAATTAAACTTGGCATACTTGTAAATTTCGGCGACAGACTTGAATTTCAAAGAAGAATATATTAGTCTGTGCTTTTGTCTGTGAAAGTCTGTGGCAAATCTTTTTTGAAAGCCTGCGGCAGGAACATATGGGAAAAATATATCTTATAACCGGCGGCGACGAATACGCCGTCAAGAACAAGACGCGGGAGATCATCACTTCCCAGTGCGGGAAGGATCCCGAGGGCAACCCATGCCTGGAGATAATCCATGGCGACAGTCCGGATCTCGATCTCTCCCGCGATATCGGGCAGATGCTCGAGTCCCTTGCCACCCCGGCATTCCTTGGTTCGGCAAAGACCATATGGCTCAAGAACCTGGACTTCGAGAAATTCGAAATATTTGACGACGAGAAGAAATCCAAATCGGCAAAGACCCTCCAGGAACTGTTCGAGAAATTCCTGGACATGCTGAAGAACGGAATCCCTGACGAGACCACGCTTGTGATGAGCATCTTCTCGATGGACAGGCGCTCCACGATATTCAAGGCGTGCCAGAAGACGGCGGAAATCTCCTTCTTCGAGAAGGTAGATATCAGGTCCAAGGACTGGAACGACAAACTACGCACAGTAATATACGACTCTTGCAGGAAGAACAATGTCAAGATATCAGAGGACGCCGTCGCATTCGTCTCCGAGACAGCCGGCATCGACTTCGGCAGGGTGAAGTCGGAGCTGGACAAGCTTATCGCCTACGTATATCCGAAGAACACTATCTCCCTGGCGGACTGCAAGAATGTCTGCAGCCGGACCCCCGAGACCGCAGGCTGGTCATTCTCGAACGCTCTCGGCGAGAGGGATCTCAGGGAGGCAATCGACATCCTGAACGTCTTCGTGAACATGGACAGCAAGAATCCTGAGATGAAAATCATCTACGCTGTCATGGGGCATTTCCAGGATCTGATAAAGATCAAGTCTGCGGCACAGAGGCTTTCCGTACGGCCACGCGCCCAATACAATGAATTCTCATCCAAGCTCGAGAACGCCTCGCCAGAGGCGAAGATGTCCATCGATGCGTCGATATTCAAGATGAACCCCTACCGCGCCTGGAAGGTTTTTGAATCCTCCGAAAGGTTCTCCGACAAGGAACTCTCCTTCATACTTTCGGAAATACTGGATGTCAACAAGGCGCTTGTGTCCGGAGCCACCTCGCCGAGGATGGAACTCGAAGCCCTCGCCATCAAGATCTGCTCGAAGAGAAAATAAGAGATTCTGCGCCTCTGCGCCTTTGTAACTTTGTGTCTGTTCTTCACTCGCTTTTCGGGTCGAACGCGCGGTGCAGGCCTTCCCCGGCGAAGTTGAACGACACCACCGCAATGAAGATGGCAAGTCCGGGCCAGAGCGTGAGATGCCAATATCTCAGGGGATCCGAGAACGCCTGCCGGAGGAGCTCGCCCCAGCTCGATGTCGGCGCCTGGACCCCGAATCCGAGGAAGCTGAGTCCGCTTTCCGCAAGTATCGATCCGGCTATTCCGAAAGTGAAGCTGACGAGTATCGGGCCTGTGATGTTCGGCAGAAGATGCCGGTAGAGGATCTTCCATACAGACACTCCAAGCGATTCACATGCCTTTATGTATGGCATGGCGCGCTGCTGGAGGGTCTCCCCCCTGACGATCCTGCTCAGACCGGTCCATGAGGTCAGACCTATCACCGCAATTACCAGAAGTATTGACTGCTGGTATTTCCTGTCCATCATTATCGCCATCAGGATCAGGAGCAGCAGGAATGTCGGGAAGCACATGATTATCTCGACGATCCTCATCATGATGAAGTCGAACTTGCCTCCGAAATATCCGCAGTAGAGGCCGATCAGAATACCGATGCACATCGTTATTCCGGTTGCCAGGAAGCCGACCGCCAGGGAAACCCTCGCCCCGTAGACCATCCTTGAAAGCACATCGCGCCCGACCTGGTCGGTTCCAAAATAGTGCCGGCTGTTCGGTTTCAGATGAGGTTCGGCGCAGTTCTCGAACGGACCGTACGGCACAGGTGCGAATATCGCAAATTCACCTTTCTTGAGGCCTGCACATTCCTCGCGCCAGTCGGTCTTGTCCATCTTCGGCTTCACAAGGAGGAACGGTATCGCAAGGACGGCAGCCCATACCGCCAGCGACTTGAACATTGCTCCTTGCCTGTTCCTGAGAAACCATGCAAGCGCAAGCGCCGGGATTGAATATAGAAGACCGAAGTTGAATATCTTCTCGACTATCACCTCAATGGTGTCGGGAGCAAAAAGATAACGGAGGAATGGAAAAGTAAGATGCCCGTCCCGCATCAGCATCAACGGCCTGCCGTTCGCTATTAGCGGTGCGCAGATCGCCATGAGCATGAGGAACAGCACACCGGACACGCCGATCACCGCGAGCCTGTCATGCCTGAACCTCTCCCAGACCTGCGCCCCGGGCGAGACTTGGACTTCAATCTTTTCTGGTAATTTCTCAGCCATTATGATTATGATTTTTCCTAGACAACTTCAATTTTTCATATAACGATAAAATACTCTGCCTATAAAACCTGTAAAGAAGGGAAAGTGAAACAAGTATAATCACAATGGAGAACATCATAAGGTTCCATGAAGAATCGTCAGAATATATTCTTGTAAACCATATTCCTTCAATAAAATACCAAGGCCCCATAGACCTGCTGACAATTAAGAACGGGCTTGCGCTCAGCAGCAATATTCCAACAATCAGTAAAAACCAAATCCTCCATTTTCTCCTGTCTGTAATATAACCTGACAAGTTATAACCTGACAATCCTGCTATGACACTGAATACCACCAAGGCAACGATATTATAGGTTTGAGGCGAATTACCCAGAGAACGAGGCGGCCCCATAAAAAACAATAGTATAAACAGAAATGCCAGACTGGTAATTATCGACATGGTCCTGCCATGTTTCTGAAAACTCAAGGATGATATCGCACTTAAGGCAGTTGAAACCATGAACCAGATTACTGAAAAAAGAGATGGGAGCATCCAGACGAGAGACCAGAAAAAAGCCTTTATCCCCTTCTCCCATGTCTTCCAAGTTCTGTAATCCATAGTACATGTATCATCAAAATAATTATAATCACTTTGATTCATCTTGATTTCAGCAATCTGCTTTTCCGTAAACTTGGGGCATATCCAATTCATCCTATCAATAAGATCATAGACTTCATTGATCTGAGGGCCGAAGGCGGCTTCTGCCTTGGCATGAGCGGCATTAAAGGCGCTTTTCCTTACAAGTGTTGCTGAATAGGAAAATGGCAGAATTCCGATGCGCATTGCATTATCTGAAAGAGTGTCCAAACTGGCACCGACACCGGATCTCTCAAGCTCAACGACATCGCATCCGCTCTTTACCAACAGCCCGCACTCTTCCGCATCGAGAATGCCATCCTTGTTCCTGTCAGCATAAGTTCTTATTGACTGCTGCAGCTTCTTGATTTCAGAAAACTTATAATATTTGCACAACTTATCCTCATACTGCGGAATGCCATTATAGAAAATCGCATCACAGGCAATCTTGACTAGGTCGCAGATGATCATGTGCCCTCTCAATTTCTCATATAGGAACGGAGAGAACAGGAGAATTATCACAATCGTCCTGGTAAGCCAATATTTCTTTCTCCAGAAATTGAAACCATCCCACAAATATCTGAGATATTTTACGGTCTTGCCCACGGTATAACCTTCCACAGAACAACAGTTTATTTGCAGATCACACTATCCCCATCTCGAAAAGCTTCGATAGTTCGGCCTTGAGGTTTTCGGTGAAAGAGACGCCCTTCATCCCATCGCGAAGTTCGCAGGCCGTCCAGAAGCGGACCTCGTCGATTTCCTCCTCCGGAAACTTGAAAGGGCCTTCACATACCGTTGAAAAGACCCGCGTGTTCTCTGATTCGATCTTGTTTCGTATCTTCGAATCGAAAAGATACTTGATCCGGAGTCCGGCGGAAACACCAAGCTCCTCCTGCATCTCGCGCACTGCGGCCTTCTCGAAATCCTCGCCCGGCATAAGATGTCCGCCAACTGCGGTATCCCACCTGCCCGGCTGAATGTCCTTGTGCCTGGAACGCTTCTGCAGGAGCATACGGCCGTCAGGATGGAAGACGACCACGTGCACAGTCCTGTGGATGAGCGCGGGATTGCCATGGCATTCGCTGCGCCTGGCAGTTCCGATCACATTGTTTTTCTCGTCGACTACTTCGAAGATTTCATCCGGCATGTTTATAGTAGGTACGGCCTTTAGGCTGTACCATCCCTGGAATTGAATTCATGGGACAGGCTTCCTTCGACAGGCTCAGGACATGAAAGCCCGTCCCTACTTAACCAACAACTGATTTTATGGCTCCCAAGACTTCTTCCGGCTTTGCATCCTTGACAATGGAAACCTTTCCGATACGCTCAGGAAGCACGAGGCGCAGTTTCCCCTGCTGCGTCTTCTTGTCCTTGAACATGGCCTTATAAATTTCCACCGGGTTGATTTTTCCAGCAGCAGCTGTTGGCAGACCGACAGCCTCAAGGAGCGACTTCTGCCTCGCTTCCGATTCAGGTGGAAATTTATTACAGGCGATCGAAAGCGTCGCAGCCATGCACATTCCGATTGCGACGGCTTCGCCGTGGGCGTACTTCCCGTATCCTGTTACTGTTTCAACAGCATGCCCGAACGTATGGCCATAGTTCAGGATCGCGCGCAGGCCGCTTGTCTCGCGTTCATCGGCGCAGACAACCTTAGCCTTCAGTTCGCAGCAGCGGGAGATTATCTTCTCGAATGTCTTATGGTCCATCGAACTTATGCTTTTCATATTTTTCTCCAGAAACGAGAAAAACTTTTCATCCATTATCACTCCATATTTCACGACCTCGGCAAGTCCGCAGCGGACTTCGCGCTTCGGAAGAGTCCCAAGTGTATCCGTATCAATTACCACCAGGGAGGGCTGCCAGAACGCACCGACCAGGTTCTTGCCTTCCGGCAAGTCAAAGCCGGTCTTCCCGCCGACGCTGGAGTCGACCATCGCCAGAAGTGTAGTTGGAATTTGGACAAATGAAATTCCGCGCATGTAGGATGCTGCAACGAATCCGGCCACATCCCCGACGACTCCACCGCCCAGGGCTACGATGACTGACGAGCGGTCGAGGCCTGCACGGCACGCCTGGCGCAGCAGTTTTCCGTAGGTGTCGATGTTTTTTGAGGATTCACCGGCCTTGAAGGAGACCATGGAGGCTTCTGCACCGGCCTTCCTGAGAGACGCCAGGACGGGCTGGCCGTAAAGGCTGCCGACATTGCTGTCGGTTATGACCAGGCAACGGCGTCCGGAAACGGCAGCCTTGAGGGAGGGGCAGTCCTTCAGAGTCCCCTTTCCCACAATTATGTCATAGCTGCGTTCTTTCAGATTGACCTTGATTTTGTGCATGAAACCACTCCATATTATCTAATTTCCCTTAAGTTATGGAACAAAATCCTTATTTCAAATGTCAAATACCAGAAAGAATAAGGCGACAGAACACTATAGAGCGGAATATTTATGAACTTTTTAAAGCCTGAATATTTCTGGAACCTGCTGTGGATCATCCCCGTGCTTGTCTTTTTCTCGGTGTTTGCATACAGGCGCAGGAGGAAACAGCTGTCGATGATTCTCGGAGCGAGGGCGGGCGATCAGTCTTACACCACCCTGTCCAAGAAGAAGAGATTCATCCGCAATCTGCTGCTTGCACTGGCGGCCCTCATGCTTCTTGTCGCCGCGGCGCGACCAAGCTGGGGCACGAAGATACTGCCGTTCACAGGCAAAGGAAGGGACATGCTGATAGTCCTAGACGTATCGAAGAGCATGCTTTCGCAGGACGTACAGCCTTCCCGCCTCGAACATGCGAAATGGTTCCTGCGCGAACTGGTCAAGCAATGTCCGGGCGACCGTTTCGGAATAGTCGATTTCGCCGGCTCAGCCTTCCTGCAATGCCCTATGACGGCCGACAAGACCACCCTCTTCCAGGCAATCAATGAAATGA
>CAZDNQ010000193.1:0-8267 GCA_964506605.1 uncultured Victivallis sp.
GCGGCCGCCTGGTCGAAGTCGATCATCGCCTTGTCATGGTTGCCGGCCTTCATTTCGACGACTCCATGCAGGAGCAGGGCGGGGGCATGCTGTCCGTTGTGCTCCTTGAGGATCCCGTCGAGCACCGCAGCAGCGGAGCTCCTGTCCGTCTCTTTTCCGCGCTCGATCAGCGCGAGGGCAAGAAGCGTGTGCGCCTCCTTCTCGTGCGGCGACATCCTTACTGCCGCCTGCGAACAGTTTATCACCTCGTCCCAGTTGCGTTCATAAAATGCCAGATACGCCCGGTCCCTGGCGGAACAGAGCTGGTTCCATTCCTTCATGTATTTTGCGTTGAGGCCGGCATATTCGAAGAGGAGGTCGATCATCTCGTCCTGTTCGGATTCCAGGCGGGTCTTTATCCTGTCATATCTGGCGGCGTCATCAAGGCGTTTCTGCCAGACCTTCTTCGCCTGTTCGCGGTCGACCTTCACGCCGGACACCAGGTCGAAACCTGTCACGCCCGCGATATCGGAGATAGCACCTGCCGTGGCCTTGTATATCGAATCCATCTCTTCGACCTTGTCCTTCGACTCGAGCATTTTCTTGTAGACATTGAAGAAGCGGTATTTCAGCTTGGCGACGTCGGGCGCGACAAGTTCGGATTCCTTCTGGAGTATGAACGGGGTGAGTGACTGGAAGTTTCTGGCCTCTGCAAGCGCCTTCTCGATGCTGTAGAGGGCCATCATCGTCTGGTCGATGTCGTATTCCTGCCTGTCCTCGAGGATCCTGCTGTCGACTTTCTTCCGCATCTCCTCGACTTTTGGTTCCGCCTCCTTGATGAATGCCGGCGGATCGGGCTTCTTTGAAGGATGCAGCCAGAACGCCAGGAAAATGCATAGGAGGAAGACGAGTCCCAGAGGGAGCACGCATCCCAGCAGGAAAATCCTGGACTTGTCGATTGAGGGCATGGATATCCTGGTTTAATCCTTCTCTGAGAACACTATCGCCTCGAAGACCTTGAAGCTTGCGCCCGGTTCCTTCCATGCATATGGATCAAGGCCTGCCTTCAATGAAAGGTGTACGAGCGTGGTCTCGGTGTCCCAGCCCTGTTCAGGCGCGACCTGCGGGAGGAATACCGAACTGCGGGAGGCCTTGGAGAGGATTATCCCATGCTTGCCGATTACGAACTCGTCAATGGATGCGATCTTGACCGGCGGAGTCAGCACGGAGATTTCAATCACGACTTCAGCGAGCTCCTCGACCGTCCTCATCCTTTTGAATCGGGGATCTCCGAACGCGGCATTGAGCGCATTGTGCATGATATTGTCGCCAAGGGGCTCGAACGCCTCGATGTTGCCGATGCAGCCCCGGAGCGAGCCGTCCTTCGAGTGGAGCGTGACAAAGCATGAGCCTGTCTTCTGGAACTTCTCCTGGAACTTGGAAGGATCCTGCATCTTTTCGGATTTCAGCGCCCCCAGGATCGTCGAGCGTGCGAGGGAAAGCATGAATTTCCTGTCTTCTGGCGAATAAGGATCATTCTCCTTCATGGGAAGCGCTCCTTTCATCTCCGCTTAAAAAAACAGAACTTCCCCGGGGGGAAGTTCTGTCAAATGCAATATGATGCAAATATTATTTCGCGCCGGGGATCTTCAATGTCATCGGGGGCTTGAGCTTCCCGTCTGCAGGGATTCCGGGGTTGGCCTTCCTGATGTCATCGGCCCTTACGCCGTGCATGGCGGCTACGTCTTCGACTGTGTCGCCTTCCTGCACATCATATGAGTCGTATGCGGCGGCATCAGCTGCCGGAGCCGCTGTTGTTCCGGAAGTCATGCCTGCGGCGCCAGGGGTGGATTTGCCTTCAAGCTCGTTGAGGAGGAGTTCCTCTTCGCTCGGGCCTGCGGGCTTCGCAGGTTCAACAGGTGCGACCGCCGCTGGTTCGGCCTTGCCGGCCGGAGCTGCTTTAGCAGCGCCCTTTGCGGATGTGGCTGCGGCTGCGTGGGCTGCCGGAGCTGCTGCGCCTGTTTCAGGTATGACGAGTTTCTGTCCGACCTGGAGGGGTTTCTTCGGATCTATGTTGTTCGCCGCGATAAGCGCGTCGGTCTTGATATTGTATTTTGCAGCAATCTTCCAGAGGGAGTCGCCGTTGCCGACGGTATATGAGCCGTCTGCAGGACGTGCGGCGCCTTTTGAACCTTCCTTGGCGGACTTGGCTGCGAGCTTCTCAGGGGACACAAGCGCTCCGCCCGGGGGAATCATGAGCGATGTTCCGATCTTCAGGGGTTTCTGGAGGGACATATTGTTGTATGCGGCAAGTTCTTCCTTGCTTACGCCATACTGTTTCGCAATCTTCCAGAAGGAATCCCCGCTCTTGACGGAATACTTGATAGGTTCAGTCTTGATCTCAGGTATGGCCGGTGTCGGAGGAAGTGTGTTCAGGTTTGTGACAGGAACTTCAGACGGTGCAGGAATATACGGCCTGTCTTTAAGGACTTCCTGGCTTTTGCAGCCGGTCAGGCTCAGCGCTCCAATTGCAACGACCTGGACAGCCGCGATTCCGAGCATAACTTTCATGCGCTTATTTTTCACTTTCAAACCTCCTGTTAATTATATTAGTAAATTTTTGTCCGCGATCCTTATAATCCTTGAACATATCCATGCTCGCACATCCTGGAGCCAGAAGTACCACGTCCCCCGGTTCCGCCTTGTCGCATGCGGCAAGCACGGCTTCTTCAAAGTGATTAAATATGGTGCAACTTATATCATTTTTCCACATATTTGCCAATCTTTTTTTACATTCTCCTATCAGAAAGGTGGCTTTTATCCTGTTTTTCTCGCTTAAAACGGGTGAAAAGTCCATATTCTTATCAAGTCCGCCCGCTATGAGGCAGACGTTCCTGCGGCCCCCGACAGCCCTGAGCGCCACGACCGTTGAGTCAGGATTTGTGGCCTTTGAGTCGTTTATGCAGGTGATTCCATTCTTCTTGAGGACAAGTTCGAGCCTGTGCGGGCCGGTCCTGAATCCCATCGCGCCCTTCCTGAGGCGGTCGAGGGAGGCATTGGGAATCGACGAAAGGACAAGTGCGAGGGAGGCGAGGAGGTTTTCGGCATTGTGTGTTCCGAGCAGCTTCGTGTCGGAAAAATCCATGAACTTCCTGCCTTTTATGAATATGTCGCTGCCGTTGAAATAATAGTCGGCGTGCCGGTCTGTCGAGGAGAATATGACAGGTTTCTGTCCTTTGGAACCGAATTTCCTCCAGTATCCCATCAGATCCGAGCGGATTATCATCCTGTCAGGGGCGGTGACGTTTCTGAATACGCTGAACTTGGATGCCGTGTATGCGTCCTCGTCCTCGTACCTGTTCATGTGGTCGGATGTGATGTTGAGAATGGCGGCGCACGCCGGGGCGAAGGATGTGCATGTGTCGAGCTGGAATGAACTGGCTTCAGCGACATAATATTCCGGCTGCCTGTAGCGGAGCACTGATTCGCTGAGGGGGACGCCGATGTTGCCGGCCGTCTCCGCTCTGATGCCGAGGGATTTGATAAGATGGCAGGTGAGCTCGGTCGTAGTCGTCTTCCCGTTCGTGCCAGTTATCGCGATTACAGGGCTATTACAGTGCCGGAACCCGAACTCCATCTCGCTTATGACGGGTGCACCGCCTGCAAAGGCGGCCTTTCCCATGGCGGAATCCTTTGCGATCCCGGGACTGACGACTACAAGGTCCGCTTCCGGTAGCTTTCCGCCTTTCCATCCAGTGATTATCCGGAGAGAGGGAGAGCTGAAATATTTCCTGTAGTTTTCAAGTTCCGGCGTCTGTTTCTCGTCGCAGGCTGTCACCCTGAATCCTTTTTCCACAGCGAGCGATACAGCGGACCGCCCGCTGATGCCGAGTCCGAGGACGAGGATATTGCCTGCCGCCTGCTGCTTGTTTTTGTTATGCGCCATATTCTTGATTTTCCGAGGAGCAAAAGCTCGAGATGTCACCTCAGTTTCAGGGTTGCCATCCCTATGAGCGCAAGAATGCCGGAGGTTATCCAGAATCTTATCACTATCTGGGATTCGGGCCATCCCATCCGTTCAAAATGGTGGTGTATCGGTGTGCAGAGGAAGACTCGTTTCTTGAAGAGCCTGAAGCTGATCACCTGGATTATCACCGAGAGGGCCTCGACCACGAACACGCCTCCGACTATGACGAGCAGGAGTTCCTGTTTCACAAGCACGGCAATGAGGCCGATTGAGCCGCCGAGGGCCAGGCTTCCCGTGTCGCCCATGAACATTGATGCAGGCATGCAGTTGTACCACAGGAACCCTATGCATGCGCCCATGATCGCGGAGGCGAAGACGACAACCTCGCTCGAACCCGGGATGTAAGGCACGTTAAGGTATCCTGCGAAGACCTTGTGGCCGCAGAAATAGGCGAAGATCCCGTAGACCAGGATGCATGAGATCGAGCAACCCACCGCAAGCCCGTCCTTGCCGTCGGTGAGATTGACCGCGTTAGATGAGGCCACGACCACCAGTGCGGCAAACCCGAACGCCACGTATGCGGGAATGTTCTCGATGAGAGGCCCCTTCAGGAACGGAACCATGACCTGCCTGAGGAGATTATGCGTCTCCGGCAGGGCGTCGAGATATACGGCTGCGGCAAATGCAATCACGATCTGCATCAGGAGTTTCAGGCGTCCGGGAATTCCATCGCGGTTTCCGAGCACCTTCGTGTAGTCGTCCCAGAATCCTACGGCGCCGAGGGCCAGGAGCGTGACCAGGAAGACGGTCACGAGCGGATTCAAAGGAAGCGACCAGAGTATCGTGGAGATGGCTATGCTTGCGATGATCAGGATTCCGCCCATCGAAGGGACCTTGTCCTTCTCCGGATTCAGCATTTCGTCGGGGACAAGCCCCTTGAGCCTGGACGGGGCGGTGGTGTTGAGCCTCTTGAGCAGTCTAACTGTATATGGTCCGAAGATGAATGCTATGAGGAGCGCCGTGATCGCCGCGCCTCCGGCCCTGAACGTCACATACTGGAAAAGCCTGAACGGCCCGAACTGGTCCGCATAAGCTGTGAGATAGAATAACATTGTCCTCTGTCTTTATAGTTTATAAAATCCGGCGCATGCCGGATTTCATCCGCACTTGCTGTATCCGCAGCTGAGGCATTTCAGGCAGTTCTCCTGGTAATAGAGGCTCTTGTCGTTGCACTGCGGGCATATCATGAGGTTCTTGTTCTGCCCCTTATCCTTCTTCTTCGACTTCTCCTCCTGCGCCGGCGCCGTCTGCTGGCCGCCGTTTCCATTCTCCTTCTTCTTTATCATGCCAATCTTTGTCAGGTGCTTCTCGATCACCAGCCCGATGTCTGCGGCCAGGGAAGGAATGTACTTGCCCTCGGAGAAATATCCGCCGTTCGGATCATAGATGCTCTTGAGCTCGTCGACGAGGAAGCTCGGATCCGGCTCCTTGCGGAAGACCGCCGAGATCAGGCGGGTCATCGCCACGATCCAGCTGAGGTGCTGGAGGTTCTTGGTGTTTATGAACAGCTCGTACGGCCTCCTCCTGCCGGTCTCCTCGATTATGTCGTTGATCGTGAGGTATAGGGCGTCCGGGGCGAGGGGGGTCTTTATCTTGTATGTGGTGCCCTCAAGCTCCTTCGGCCTGGGCATGTCCGCCGGCTTCTGTTCAGTCTTCTTCTGGCCATCATCCTTCTTTGTAAGGATTCCGACAATCTTGTCGGAAGGCCTGAATGTGGTGCAGCCCTTCAGCCCATGGTCGCATGCGAACATGTAGATGCTCTTGAACTTCTCGTAGGGATACTCTGTTGGCACGTTGATCGTCTTCGATATCGAACTGTCGACGAAGTTCTGGAGCTCGGCCTGTATCTTCACATGCTCCTCGGGAGTGACCTGATCCGCGGTGACGAAATATTCAGGAAGCTTCGATTTGCCGTCGTGCTTCTGCTCCATGTACATCCTGTATGCGTAGTCGGACACCTCCACGACGGTCACGTCCTGCTCGGTTGTGTTCCTGATCTTCCTGTCGTATGTCAGGGCGAACACAGGCTCGATGCCGCTGGAGATGTTGCCTGCGAAAAGGCTGATGGTGCCGGTAGGGGCGATCGAGGTGAGGTGCGAATTCCGCAGGCCGTATTTCGCGATGTCGGCCCGGATGTCCTTCTGGAGGGAGGAGATGAACCTGCCCTTGGGATACTTGTCCTTGTCGAAGGCCGGGAACACGCCTTTCTCCCTGCCAAGAGCGATGCTGGACTCATATGCCGAATTCGTGATCAGTTTCATGATCTCCGAAGCCATCCTGATGGATTCCGGTGAACCGTATCTGGTCTTCATGAAGATGAAAAGGTCGGCCAGACCGGTGATGCCGATCCCCATCCTGCGCTTCTTCAGCGCCTCCTCCCTCTGCTTTTCGAGAGGATAGTTGCTGATCTCGATGATGTTGTCGAGGAAGCGGACCGCCGTCCTCACCGTATCCTCGATCCCCTTGAAATCTATCTTCGCCTTCGATGTTAACGGGCTGCTGACGAAACGTGTGAGATTGACCGAACCAAGGAGGCACGCGCCGTATGGCGGGAGCGGCTGTTCGCCGCAGGGGTTCGTGGCGCAGATCTCCTCCATGTAGCTGAGGTTGTTCATCTGGTTCACCCTGTCGATCAGGATGAAACCGGGCTCGGCGTAGTCGTAGGTTGACTTCATGATGAGCTCCCAGAGCTCGACGGCCTTGATGGTCTTGTGGACCTTGCCTTCAAACACGAGATCCCAGTCCTTGTTCTTCCTCACCGCCTCGATGAACTTGTCGGTGACGGCCACGGACAGGTTGAACATGTGGAGGTTCGCATTGCCGCGCTTGGCGGTGACGAACTCCTGTATGTCGGGATGGTCGCATCTCATCACGGCCATCTGCGCGCCGCGCCTCTGTCCTGCGCTCATGATCGTGCGGCACGTGGAGTCAAGCACCTGCATGAAGCTGATCGGGCCCGAGGATTTCGCCTCGCAGCCCTTGATGTGGGAGTTGACAGGCCGTATCGTGGAGAAGTCGAATCCGACTCCGCCGCCCTGCTTCTGCGTCACCGCTGAATCCTTCACCACGTCGAATATCCCCTCGATGGAATCATCGATCTTGTTCATCACATAGCAGTTGAACATCGTGACCGCGTCGCGCGCAGTCCCTGCGTTTGAAAGTATCCTGCCGCCGGGCAGGAAGCGGTATCCGGAGAGGATTTCACCGAACTTCTTCTCCCATTCGCGGGGGTTTTTCTCAACAGCCGCGGCGGCTTTTGCCACACGCCGCCAGGTCTCCTCGACCGTCCTGTCGGCAGGCAGGCCGTTTGAACCTTCGTAACGGTATTTCCTGTTCCAAATCTCGGTGCCGATATCGAAAAACTTCTTTGAACTCACTGATAAAATCCTTTCACTTTTCACATGCTGGAAATTTTTGAATATAGCCAAAGGAAATGGCAAGACAAGGGTTCAAGAAAAAATAATGGACAATTTCGGCGGAGAGTTTTTTTCCGCTGGTAAATTCAGTAGTTGAAATAACCCCATGTGAGGCTTGCCAGGTCCTCGTTTGCATTGGTAGCGTAGTGGGGATCGAACCAGACATGCCCGTCGAAATAAAGGAAGTTGAAGCCCAGGTCGCGGTTGTGCCGCGCCATCAGGTCGCTTGTCACCCATGTTTCCCCGAAGGATGTACGGTTCCCGGTCACCGGCAGGGAGCTGTAGACGTAGCCGATGTTCCAGGATTCGGCCAGGAAAATCACGCTGGACAGATCCCCCTTCCTCGGTTTTATCCTGCCTGGGAGAATCGCCCTTATGTAGCCCTTTGATGCCACGTAGCTGCCTGCCGAACCATTTGCGTAGAGGCTTGAATTGTAGCTCAGGCTCCTGATGTCGCTGTTGTCAGGCTGGTGCGCGGGATAACGGTCGTTCGGACAGAGGAAGATCGGCGCGCCGGCCTTGTATTTTTTGTCATAGGGGATGGTATCCATCTGGTGGTAGTAGCAAAGGAGCTGGACCATTATGCCCTGTTTCGAGGCGTTGTCGTTCTCGCTGCTTCCCTGAAGCGCCGGAAAGTAGCCGCCGAAATCGTCGCCGTACAGGTTGGCAAGCGTGGACAGCTGCTTCTGGTTGCTGGCGCAGGAGATCTGCTTGGCCTTGTCCTTCGCCATCGAGAGCGCAGGCAGCAGGATCGCCATGAGGATTGAGATGATCGCAATTACGACCAGGAGCTCGATCAATGTAAAGACAGCAGAAGCGTCCCGCCTCGACGGGCATGCCGGTCC